>JANXPR010000014.1 GCA_025357215.1 Acidobacteriaceae bacterium
TCCACAAGCCTCGTGGATTTCCAGGTCTTGGTGATAGCTCAAACCTACGCCAAACTGGGATGACTTCGCTAAGTCTTTTAGATCTTGGGATGAAGAGGAGGGAGACGGCGCGCAACGCGCGCCTGATCGCCGTGATCGCCGTGATCGGAAAAAGCAGATTCCTCCCTGCGGTCGGAATGACAATTCTGAAAGAGCTTTTCTGGTATGCGTTGCGTAAGTCCTTTAGACCTTGGGATCAAGGGGAGGGGCGGCCAGCAAGAGCGGGCCAATCGCCGTGATCGCCGACATCGCACGTGATCGCCGTGATCGGAAAAAGCAGATTCCTCCCTGCGGTCGGAATGACAATTCTAAAAGAGCTTTTCTGGTATGCGTTGCGTAAGTCCTTAGACCTTGGGATGAAGAGGGAGGGGCGACTCAGATCGGGTGATCGCAGCGTGATCGGGTGATCGGCAAAAGCAGATTCCTCCCTGCGGTCGGAATGACAATTCTAAAAGAGCTTTTCTGGGATGCGTTGCGTAAGTCCTTTAGACCTTGGGATGAAGAGGGAGGGGCGACTCAGATCGGGTGATCCGGTGATCGCAGCGTGATCGGGTGATCGGGAAACCAACCCCCGGAGGCGGCAACCCAAATGAAAAAGCCTTCCGTGTTCAACGAAAGGCTTCCTTATTTGCAGGTGAATCGGGTTCCTAGTTCTTTGCACCTTCCGGTTTTGTCTCCGCCGGTTTACCCAGGTCGCCAAACGGCCACAGGCCCAGGGCTTTCAGGAAGACGTCATTATGTTTGTCGGTGAGCATCTTGGCGGTTTTTTCCGCGGGCCACGGACTGGCCAGGCGTTCCGGACGGTCGGCCATCCAGAAAGCCGTCATGGCCATGATGGTGGAATCGCGAATCAGGATCGCCGGGTCAACTTTGTCGAACGTGTCCACCGCCGAGTGGTGCGTGTATTTGTATTCCGGAGAATCCTGGTCCATGTTGATGCCCGGGACACCGGCCAGAGTGAACGGGCCGGTGTCGGTGCCGAACACCACGCCATCATCCACACCCAGATCGCCAAAGGCCTTTAAGGACTCAGTGAATTTCTTCATGGCGGGAATCAAATCATCGCGTCCGCCCATGTTCAGCTTCACCACCGCGCCCTGGCCGTTGTCAAGGATCAAGGCAGCAACGTGGTTGGGCAATTCGTCTTTGTGCATCTTGGTATAGGCGATGGAGCCCAGCAGTCCTTGTTCTTCTCCGGTGAACAGCACAAAGCGAATGGTGCGTTTGGGCTTGAAGCCGCTCAGCTTGATGGCTTTGGCCGCGCCTAAAGTAGTCGAGACGCCGCATCCGTTGTCCGTGGTGCCGGAAGCCAGGTCCCATGAATCAAGATGGCCGCCCACCACAATCACCTGCTCGGGATGTTCCGTGCCGCGAATTTCGCCGACAACGTTGGCCGATTCCACCGGCCCGCTCGTGGCTTTGTTCTGCACGTCAATCTTGATGCGGATAGTCTTGCCATCGTCCATGTAGCGTTCCAGTTGTTTCTGGTCTTCATTCACCATGCTGACCACGGGGATGTCATAGTACATGTCAAATCCCAGCGCGCCAGTGTGCGTGAGATGCATGCCGATTGCGGGCTGGCCGCCCTGTCCGCCGATCACGGCAATCGCGTGGACAGCGTAGGCTTTCTTCAGCACGTCGCCGAACTTGAAGAAGCCGGCCATGGCAGCTGGACCTTGCGGTGTGGGGCCCTTGCGCAAGATGATCAGCACCTTGCCGGCCCACGAATCGGCTTTCTTGAGTTCGCCGTCCAGGTCGTTCATGTTCACGGCAACCAACTCGCCTTCCGCGCCTCCGGACTGCGTGGAACCAACCCAGCCCATGGCGTCCACAATCAAGCGGCGATGCATGGGAGCCGTGAGCTCAGCGGTTGCGTAGCCGCGGGTCCATCCACGTGAAAGCTGCCACTTTTCCGCGTGGACATTTTCCAGCCCCATGGCTTTCATCTTGGCCATGCCCCACTCCACGGCTTTGGCGGCTTCCGGTGATCCGCTCAGGCGCGCGCCAATGTAATCCGAAAGTTCGCGCAGGTCGTCATAGGATTCCGTGGTCATCATGCCGTGTCCGGCAATGGCTGCCAGCGCCGGCATGGTGCCGTCTTCGGCGGGAGACGCCGGGTTCGCCGCGGCTGACACTTCAGGCGCATTCGCTGGCGACACGGGGCCGCTACCCGCCCACACCGACGCGCTCAACAACAGCACCAGAGCTACGGACGCAAAAATCATCTTGCGCATAGTTTGTTTCCACCTCAGGTTTTTGATTTTGGATTTGAATTTACCGCTGACGAGCTACGATGCGAACTCCACAACTTTTGACGGACTATTATCCACTAAATAAGACGCTCACGCGCGACCCTGGTGAGCAGAGCAGTTAGGTCATTTACAATATTTTGCGTCTTTACTTGTTCGCGGCAGCGCGGATTGCGCGGTTGGTAACCAAACTTCTTCTATGAAAACTTCAGGCGTAGTCGCTCTAGGTCTTCTTCTTGCGTTATCCGGTAGCTCTCAAGCGTGGTCGCAAACTTTGCCGCCAGCACCCAACGCGCATTTGAC
>JANXPR010000020.1 GCA_025357215.1 Acidobacteriaceae bacterium
GTGACGACAAGCAGCTTCGTGACGACAAGCAACTTTGTGACGAAAAGGCCGGCGACAGCACCGGCGCTACCAAAAAGCTCAGTGGCAAAAAGAACCGGACTGACGGCCCCATCCCAGGGACGGCCGCACAGCCAGAAGTGGAGGCATAAGCGATGAAGTGCACAGAAGCACGCTCCCGGTTCTCCCCCTACCTGGATGGCGTCATCAGTGGCGCCGAGATGCAGCAACTATCCGAACATATGCGCCAGTGTGAGTCATGTCTTACTGACTATACCCGGCTGGATGAAACACGTTCCCTGGTGAGTTCGCTGGGACCAGTCCCGGCCCCGCCGGAGCTTGCCCGCAAGCTCAAGATTTCCGTTGCCAGCGCCATCTCCCAAAAGAAGCAGCATTCTCTGCCGCGTTACATGGTGCATCTGGAAAATCTTCTGAACGCTTTCATGGTGCCGGCCACCGCCGGAATTTTCGCCGCCATCGTCTTCTTTGCCGTGCTCATCGGCACGTTGTGGCCGGTGCGCGCCGCCGCGGACATCAACAGTGTCGCTTCGGCCTACGTTCCGCCGCGGCTGGAAATGTCCGATGCGGAAAGCCAGTTAAGCCTGGATGCTCCGCTGGTAGTGGAAGCCTACGTGGACTCCTACGGCCGCGTGGAAAATTACGTCATTCTCTCCGGCCAGGACGACGAACAAATCCACCAGCAACTGAACCGCGCATTGCTGTTCACGGTGTTTGCTCCGGCTCAGCTCTACGGGAAACCAGTCGCCGGGAAGGCCATCATTTACTTCTCGCAATTCAATGTGAAGGGATAGCTATATAAACTCACAAGGCTGTGGGTGCCCCATCCTTGCGGAGCAAGGGTGGGATTCGGTTGAGCTCCACCCAACATATTCTTGTTCGCTGATCGTGATTATTGACAGTTACTTTTCCCACCCTTAAAACTCCAGACCGATCATGTTAGCCTTTTAGCCTGCGGGAATTCAGGAGCGTAAAATGGCGGAAAACAAAACCAAGGCTACCAAGTTGAGTGTGCCGGCTTTCATTGCTGCTATCAAGGACCCTACCAGGCGCGCTGACGCTCAGGCGCTCGTCAAGTTGATGCGTAGTGCGTCTGGCGAGAATCCAAAGATGTGGGGACCCTCGATCATCGGCTTCGGTAGCCACCACTACACCTACGACAGCGGACGCGAAGGCGACATGCCTGTGATTGCTTTTTCCCCGCGCAAGGCCGCCAATGTTCTGTACAGCCTGATAGGAGTCGCAGGCGCGCCAGCCCTGCTGGCAAAACTGGGCAAGCATACGACCGGCAAAGGCTGTCTCTATATCAAGAATCTCGCGGACGTGGACCAAAAAGTGTTGGCCACCATGGCGGCCAAATCCGTCGCCGCCAAGCGGGCCAAAT
>JANXPR010000071.1 GCA_025357215.1 Acidobacteriaceae bacterium
GGTCAAGGCCGGAGGGGTCGTCAAGGACCTGGTGCTTGCGAAGTCGTTTGGGCGGAATGACAGTCTGGACGCATTTCTGTTTGCCTTCATGCTGCCATCATTTGCAATGACCGTGATCATGGGCGCTTTATCAGCCGCCACCGTGCCGGTGTTGGTGCGGACGCGGCAGAAAGAAGGACTCGTCGCCGGCCAGCAGTTGCTCGCCACCGTTACCCTGCTCATAGGCGCGTTGTTGACCTGCGTTGCTATCTTGATGGCGTTGTTTCAGCCCTGGTATTTGCCTTTGCTGGCCCGCGGTTTTTCGCCGGAAAAACTAAGCCTGACCAGAGAATACTTGCACGTGCTTCTACCCTGGATGGTGGCTTGCGGGCTTTCCACTTTCCTTGCGGCCATCCTGAACGCAGTGGAAAAATTTGCGCTACCCGCGCTCATCCCTTTGTTGACTCCGCTGGCTATCATCGTTTTTATAACCACCGGCATCAAGCATGGAGGGCTCGATCTGGCTATGGGCACAGTCGCCGGCAGTCTGCTCGAAGCTTCCGTGATGTTTTATCTCGCACGCAGGCATGGGATTCTTGGCGCGATACGGTGGCACGGCATGGACGACAAAGTGCGTACCATCCTGAGGCAGGCGGCTCCATTGATGAGCGGGGGCTTTCTTATGGGAGGCACCTCCGTGGTGGACCAAACCATGGCTGCGCTGCTTGCGCCCGGCAGTGTAGCCGCCATTGGCTATGCGAACAAAATTACTTACAGTGTGTTGAGCGTCGGCGCTGTCGCACTCAGTACCGCCATGCTGCCCTATTTTTCCAGGATGGTTGCGGCCAATGACTGGGCCGGTTGCCGGCACACAATCAAGCGTTATTCCGTACTGGTGGTGAGCACAACCGTGCCTTTCACGCTGCTGCTCATTTTATTTTCACGGCCGCTGGTACAACTCCTCTTTCAGCGCGGCGCATTTACCGCTGCCGATACGGCCTTAGTAAGTTCGGTGCAGGCTTGTTACGCCATCCAGATTCCGTTCTATGTCTTGAGCATGATTTTTGTGCGCTTTATTTCCGCCATTCACCGGAACGACGTGTTGCTGTACGCCTCGGCCATCAATCTGGGCATGGACGTGGTCCTTAATCTCGTATTCATGCGCATATGGAACGTCGCCGGAATTGCGCTGGCAACCTCGATTATGTATGTCGTCTCCTTCTTGATGGTTTCCCTCTGGACAGTCAGGTTCCTGGCCCAGGAGCGTTACCAGCTGCCGGCCGTGCAACCGGAAGGCAGCCAATAGTCGAATGCGCATGACACTCGTCATTTCGTCATTGGAACGCGGCGGCGCCGAAAGGACTGCTTCTGTACTTGCCAACGCCTGGGCGGAGCAGGGGCACCAAGTCACCCTGATCACGCTTGCACGCGACGATGCACCGGCCTATCAACTGCACTCCGCGATCAACCTGCGCCAATTGAGGCTGCAAATTCCAGGGGCCAGAAACATTCTTCACGGCATATTCAGACAGCTTAGAATCGTGCGCGTTCTTCGTTCCGCCCTCCGCCAGGCTCGGCCCGACGCTATTGTCAGTTTCATGGAAACATCCAATGTTCTTACACTGCTTGCTGCTCGTGGACTGGCTGCCGCGATGATAGTCACCGAACACACCCACCCTGCTTACGTTCGGCTCGGCTGGCAGTGGCGGACGCTGCGGCGACTTTCTTATCATCGGGCTGACGCGCTCGTCTGCATGACCGGTCCGGCATGGTCCTGGTTCCAACAAAGAATCAAGGTAAAAGGGTGCATCATTCCTAATCCTGTCATCTCGCCCGCCTTAACGGCTCGAAATGAAAATCAAAATGGCGACCGTGCGAAAAGAATCGCTATTGCAATGGGAAGGCTATCCCGGGAGAAAGGATTTGATCTCCTTCTCGATGCGTTCTCCACCATTGCCGGTCGCCATCCTGACTGGTCTTTGAAAATCCTGGGAGAAGGGCCACTGAGAAACGAACTCGAAACACAAATCCGCAAACTGAATCTAGGTGGCCGGGCGGAGCTTGCAGGAACGGTGGATGATCCCTTTCCCTTGCTTGATGACGCTGACTTGTTTGTCTTTTCCTCGCGATTTGAAGGCTTCGGAAATGCTCTGTGCGAAGCCATGGCTTGTGGTTTGCCTGCGATCAGCTTTGACTGCCCGTCAGGCCCTGGAGAAATTGTCCGCCATGAAGTGGATGGTTTGTTAGTTCCGGCTAACGACGTTACCGCACTGGCCGCTGCCATGGACCGGTTAATGAGCAACACTCAGGAACGCAAGCGCCTGGCGGCGCGCGCGCCGGAGGTGGTTACGCGCTTTGGCTTGGCGTCGGTGCTGGGCTTGTGGGACAAGTTATTCGCGGACCTGTTGCCGAAAACAGCAGAAGAGGAAAAGACTGCCTTAAGAGAAAGTTAGTAAATACAAATCTGATCAAAGGCCGTGGCAGCAAACAAACGGGCAGAATCAAAGATCCTGCCCGTCTAATTTACAAGCTGAACGGCCCAGATTACAGTTGGGGAACGACCGGGCTTTGGAGCGTTCCCAATACGCCATTATCGTGCGCCCGATTTGTGCCAAAGGTAAAGATTTTTCCTCCAGCCTGGTTGAACGCCGTACCTGAATTGTAAGCGTAGACAGTATCTGAAGTATTGATAACAGAACCTCCGCTGGCCGTGGCCCCATTGGCATTAGCGATCACTTCACTGCGTCCGATTCCTATGATCGCGTCAGCACTGGGCGAATCGGATGAAATGCCCGACGAGGCTGCCGCTGAAATCATAGAATCATTGATCTCAACGTTGCTGTGGGCCGCTGCTTCAACACCGATGTTATCCACGGCAACTTCCGTATGGTCAACGCCGACCTTGACCGGTGGCGCCACTGAATTAGTGGCCCGGATGCCAACCCCAGTATTGTTCTTAAACACCGAGTTGTACACATGCACGGTGGCCTGCGTAGCCTGCCCCAGCGTAATGTTGAGGCCGTTTTGGGTAAAGCCAAAAACGTAGCAGTTTTCAACGTTAAGGTCTTTGCCGGAATTGAACTGGATGCCGTTGAGACCACTGCCAATCCCGTTGATTCGCAGGTTGCGCAAGATCACAACATCAGCGGGCCCGGCCTGCACCGTTATGCCATTTGTTCCGCTGACCAGCACTGAGGCGACCTGCCCTCCGCCGCCGTCAATGGTGATGGCTTTCGTGATGGTGAGTGCGCCAAATCCGCCTGGATCCAAGGCGTCTATCTCGCCTCCAAGGGCCGTTTTCGAGATTGCACCGGCAAAAGTCTTGCACGGTGCCGTGCGGCTGCATGGGTTCGCGTCATCACCCACACCCGAGACCCAGGTGCGGCTGGCTTGACCATACAACAATCCTGTTCCCAGTATGACCATCGCTAAGCATTTGCTAATGTTTCTTGCTTTCATATTGTCCGTTCCTTTTTGCGTAATTTGAAAGTCCCGTGGTATGGGGAAACGTCTTCCCAAAGCCCATCCTCTCCAATCCAGATTGTCTAGACAGCGTTGTTACAGCTAGAAGGTAGTGTTCAGCGGGGGCGAAGCGTATCAAGGCTTCCTAATGAAATCGTTCCCATTTCGGGAAGCGGGCAATGGTCGCGTGGAACCCTTGACGAGATGGCAAAAATGGGATTGCTTATGCTCTTCCCTGTAAAATGAACTGGTTTATGGAATTTCCTTCATGGCTTGCGCCTTTCGAGCCGCTGGTCCCCCTTAAGTCTCTGGTGGAAGAGATTAATACTATTTACCACTCGTTCGATGCCAAGAACTACGATGCTGAGCACCTGGAAATTCGCCAGCTGTGGCCCGGACTATGGGCGGAGATGATCCAGCAACTCCCACAGAGAAACTCATGGCGAGTTCTTGATTTCGGTTGTGGAACAGGATTTGAAGCTGAACAACTGTTGCACCACCAAGGCTCCAGTATCCACTTTCTGATGGCTTACGATCCTTCCCGCGAAATGCTCGCGCGCTGCCATGGCCGGCTTGGAAATGATCCCAGAGTAAACTTTAGTGATGACTTGGTTAGGGCCAGGGCCGGCGGCCCCTACAATCTTCTAATCACCAACTCCGTGCTTCACCATTTGGCGGATGTTGAGGAAACCATTTATGGCCTGCAGTCGCTCCTATCAGAAGACGCTTATTGGCTGTCAGGCAATGAACCATCAACACGTTTTTATAAAAATGCATTGTGCGTTCAACTTTTTCAGCATTACACTGCGTATTACGAACGAACGAAGTGGTTTCGGCCATCTGCTTACGTGGGTAAACTGAAGAGCTTACTTGGAGTAAACTCTCTTAGCGCTACCGCCCGCTTAGCACATAAGCGCCGCCTTTTCGCTGCTCTTCCCAGCGATACCGTAATTGCCCGGCTTGTGGATTTTCACGTTCGTCATTTGATAGATGCCGACTCTGAACGGGGATTCGATCTGTCCGTGATGGAGTCGGTTTTCAAACAACATTGGCTACTACGATGGAGCAAGACGTATTCCTACCTCGGTGCTTTTGGCGAACTCAGCGCACGAAGAACGTGGTTGAACAAGGCGCATCTTCTCCAGGAAAAGTTTCCCGCAGACGGCGCGAACTTCTGTGCAGTGTGGTCACGCCCGGTCTCGAACTAAGTAGCCGCAGACGTAACGCGAATTCGCATGATATGGTTTCTGGGAGTGTCTCATGTCGACTACACCTGAGTTAACAGTTGCGCTTGAAGATGCCGCCAAGTTTGCTTTTGGCAAAAATTGGCGTCGCTTTCTGCAATCTCTGAATGAGGAAAGAATTGCGGAAGCGGAAAAGTCCCTGCAGAACATGCTTGAAACCGATGATCTGGCTGGGCGTTCATTTCTCGACGTCGGTTGCGGAAGCGGGTTGTTTTCGGTCGCGGCCATACGGCTGAAAGCGAAGCGCGTTCATTCTTTCGACTATGATCCGCAATGCGTGGCCTGCACCCAGGAGTTACGTTGCCGCTATTTTCAAGACGCCGTCCATTGGAATATCGAACAAGGCAGCGCGCTCGACGATGGATACCTGGCTCGGCTGGGTACATTCGACGTCGTCTATGCATGGGGTGTGCTCCATCACACGGGCAACATGTGGCAGGCCCTGGAGAACGCAACTTTACCGGTGGCCGCCGGCGGCAAGCTGTTCATTGCTCTTTATAACGATCAAGGTATGTTGTCGCGATTCTGGCGACAGGTAAAAAGGAATTACTGTCGCAGCATCTTTCTGCGTGTGCCTATCATTCTGTTCTTTGGAACGTACATTCTCACCGCGGGGCTGATCAAAGACCTGGTTCTGCTCAAGAATCCGCTAGCTCGTTTTCGCGAGTACAAACGCTCGCGAGGAATGTCGTACTTCACGGATATCCTCGACTGGCTGGGTGGTTATCCTTTTGAAGTAGCCAAACTCGATGCCGTGTTCGACTTTTTTCGTGCCCGAGGTTTTGAGTTGGTGAAAATCAAACCTGCGCCGCGCCCCATGGGAAACAATGAGTTCGTTTTTCTCAGGCGCAGTCGGCCTTGATTGCCATGGATACTCCCAGAAAGAGAGTCCTGTTCGTTGTGCCTTCGTTTAGCGGAGGCGCAGGCGGCGCTGAGCGAGTGATGTCTACTCTGCTGCACAACATGGACTACGAAAAATTCGAGTGCCACGTCGCGCTGGTCCAGGCGAAGCACGCCTATTTTGCGGATCTCGGCGAGTCCGTGGCAGTGCATCATCTCAACGTCTCCAGGATGCGGTACGCGTTGCCTGCCGTTGTCCGGCTGGTGCGCCGGATAAGACCGCAGACTGTTCTTTCCACCGTTTCCTTCATGAATGTAACGATGATGATGGCCAGACCCTTGCTGCCATCGGGAACTCGTGTGGTCCTGCGTGAGGCCACCACGCCCAGCGCCTTCGTCGCCAATGACGTCGAGCACCCCTGGTTATGGAAGAGGCTCTATCGCCATCTTTATCAGCGGGCCGACAAAATCGTATGCCTCTCCAATTCGATGTTTCAGGATTTGACTGAAAACTTCGCGATCCCCGCGGAAAAGCTGGTGCGCATCTGTAATCCCGTGGATTTTTCCAGAATCCAAACCATGGTGGGCGATGCTGTTGGTCCGTTCGTTGGGCCGGGCCCCCATCTCGTGGTAGCGGGCCGCTTGCGCAAAGAAAAAGGTGTTGACGTACTTCTGGACGCCATGCCGGCGGTGGTCCGGCACTTCCCTCACGCGCGACTGACGATTCTTGGCGAAGGCCCTCAGGAGGGTGAGCTCCGCTCCCAGGCTGCAAAACTCAACCTGATTGAACATTTGGATTTCCTGGGATTTCAGGACAATCCCTTCCCCTGGCTGGCCCACGCCGACCTGTTGGTATTACCTTCGCGCTTTGAAGGAATGCCTAACAGCGTTCTTGAAGCTCTGGCGTTGGGCACTCCGGTGGTGGCCAGCGATTGCGTTGGCGCTCTCCGCGAAATTCAGGAATCCACAAACGACCTTGTTCTGGTTCTACCCGAAAACCCTGACGCTTTGGCTGAAGGCATAGTGCAGGCGCTTGCGCTCAAGAAAGCCCGCCGCAATCCAAGCGATGAAGCACTCCCGCTGTTGCAGAAATTCGATGCGCGTCATGTCGCACTTGAATATAGCCGCCTATTTTGAACCTGCACAGCGTCACGCAAATCGCCTGATACTTTGGCGAGTGAGCTGAGTGTGAGTGAAGAAACCCGAACCGTCCTTGCAAAAACACATCGGATATAATCCTCTCGACATCCGCCGCATGGGCCTCTAAATCTGGCGCATTTGAACCACTGTTATCTTCATTTAAGTTGCGGACGCGGCGCGGCTACACAGATCAAACCCGATTGGCGAGGGACTCTTGGCATGTGCGGAATCGCTGGATTCTGGACTCGAAAAGCCGTAGACGACGATCCGGTTGAGCTCCTCTTGCGGATGGGCTCCACACTCGCCTATCGCGGTCCTGACGATTCCGGTACGTTCTACGACGAACCTGCCGGGCTCGGCTTGTGCTTCCGCCGCCTTTCCATCATTGATCTTTCGGCTGAAGGGCATCAGCCCATGAGTTCATCTTCCGGCCACTTCACCATCATTTTCAACGGCGAAATTTACAACTTTGAACAGATCAGGGAGGAATTGGGACCGCACACATGGCGCGGCCACTCTGATACCGAGGTGATGCTCGAAGCCATCGAACGCTGGGGGCTTGAGCCAGCGGTGAAACGCTTTGTTGGCATGTTTGCCTTTGCCTTGTGGGACGGCCAACAACGCCATCTTCACCTGGTGCGCGACCGCCTGGGCATCAAGCCACTTTATTACGGATACGTTGACGGCAATTTCGTGTTCGCCTCTGAACTGAAGGCAATACGGGGATTTCCCGGGTTCATGGCATCGATTGACCGCCAGGCCCTGACGCAGTTCATGCGCTTCGCTTATGTCCCCTCGCCCCATTGCATATACCAGGGGTTCCACAAGCTGCAACCCGGCCACATTCTTACCGTAACCAGCACGGAAGGACCACCAACTGTGTCATCGTTCTGGTCCGCCATGCAGATCGCCCAAACGGGATTGCAATCCCGAGTTCAAGCTGCGGACGGCGAAATCGTTGAACAATTGCACCAGGAGTTGCTGCAAGCCGTTCGCCTGCGCATGATAGCGGACGTGCCGCTAGGGGCTTTCCTCTCCGGAGGCATTGATTCTTCCCTGGTGGTTGCGCTGATGCAGGCGCAAAGCCCCCGTCCGGTAAAAACTTTCACCATTGGTTTCCATGAGGACCGCTACAACGAAGCCGCTCATGCTCGCAAGATTGCGGAACATCTGGGGACCGAGCACACCGATCTCTATCTGACTGCCCAGGATGCGCTCAACGTTGTGCCGTTGTTGCCTGCCATGTACGACGAGCCTTTTGCCGATTCGTCGCAAATACCCACGCACCTGGTATCCAAACTAGCGCGGCATGACGTGACGGTGGCACTGTCCGGGGACGGCGGCGACGAACTCTTTGGTGGATACACCCGCTATCTTTTTTTTCAAAAGCTTTGGAAATACCTTGGCAAGGTCCCCGGTCCGCTGGCCCGCAGCGGAGCCAAGTTGATTCGCGCTTTTGCGCCGGAAACTATTGATCGCTTCATTGGAGCCACTCCGCTCCTTCCCGCCGGCATCAAGCGCGCGCCCGGAGAACGATTTCACAAGCTGGCCCAACTCCTGTCCGCCAACGACCGCGCGTCAACGTATCTCCATTGCATTTCCCATTGGACGGACCCGGCACTGGTGGTAGCAGATAACCGGGATCCCAACACAGTGCTGCAAAGCATCCAGTATCTTGAGTGGTTGCCGGAGACGCAGGAAGTAGGCATGCTCACCGACCTGATCAACTACCTCCCTGACGACATTCTCACCAAAGTAGATCGCGCCAGCATGGCCGTTAGTTTGGAAGCGCGAGTACCCCTGTTGGACCATCGGGTCGTGGAGTTTTCATTGCGCTTGCCCTTTCATTGCAAGGTTCGCGACGGGCAAACCAAATGGCTATTGCGACAGGTCCTCTATCGTTATGTGCCGCCGGAGTTGATCGACCGGCCAAAAATGGGTTTTGCCGTCCCAATCGATCTGTGGCTTCGCGGACCGTTGCGTGAATGGGCGGAAGATTTGCTTGCTCCCCAGAGCCTCGCGCGCCATGGCTGGCTCAATCCCGCGCCCATCCGAAAAAAGTGGGAAGAGCACGTCAACGGCCGTCACAACTGGGACTATCAGTTGTGGAACATCTTGATGTTTCAGGATTGGTATGCTTCCACCACCTCGCCCCGGCGAGAAGTGCGGTGGCGGCTGGGAAGCAAACCTCACGACAATGAAAATCACCGAGGAAGAGAAGAGCCTGTGAGATGAGAGTCCTCATGCTGCATAACCGCTACCTGGTAACCGGAGGCGAGGAGCAAGCCGTGATGTCCGACGTCGCCCTGCTGACCAATGCCGGCATGGAAGTTGAACTCATGGAGCGCGACAATCGTGAAGTCATCCAACAGGGCCGCGTCAAGACGGCGCTGGACGCGTTTTGGTCGCGAGAGTCTTTCAAGTCCATTGAGCGAAAGCTGCACGGAAAAGCTTTCGACATCCTGCACGTGCACAATTTTTTCCCGCTGTGGTCGCCATCCATTTATTACGCGGCCTCCCGCTGCGGAGTGCCGGTGGTGCAAACACTGCACAATTACCGGCTGATGTGTCTCAACACATTCATGTTTCGTGAAGACCGCGTGTGCCAGGATTGCCTGGGCAAAACTTTTGCTTGGTCTGGCGTGCGGCACAAATGCTATCGAGACAGCCGTGCGGGAAGCATGGTGGTTGCCGGCATGGTTGGCATGCACCGGCTTGCCGGGACGTGGAACCACAAAGTGAATGCGTATATCGCCGTATCAGAGTTTGCGAGAGAGAAATACATTGCCAACGGATTGCAGGCGGAAAAGATCATCGTCCGCCCGAACTTTCTTGGCCAACCTGCTGCTCCCGGCCCCGGCGGAGGCGGATACGCTTTGTATGTTGGCCGCTTAAGTCCGGAAAAAGGGATCGCGACCATGCTCTCAGCTTGGAAGGCGGCTGACCGGCCTCTGCCATTGAAAATTGCCGGCGATGGTCCGCTCAAAGACATGGTCACGGAAGCCGCGCGCACCTCGTCGGTCATCGAATATCTGGGGCTCAAGCCTTTGCAGGAAATACTCCGCCTGATGAGCGAAGCTGAATTCCTGGTGTTCCCTTCAGAGTGGTACGAAACCATGGGCCGGACCATCATGGAATCATGGGCCGTGGGTACGCCCGTCTTGGCGGCGCGAATCGGAGCTCCTGCGTCCATGGTGTCTCCGGGCGAGACTGGTTTTCATTTCCAGCCTGGCGATGTAACCGAACTCCAGCAGTTGGTGGAAAAGTTTTCCAGGAACCCAGCGGCCATGCGCGCGCTCAGAGGAAACGCTCGCGCGGTTTTTGAAGAGAAATACAGCCTCGCAGCTGGGACCGCATCGTTGCTGGCCATCTATCAGTCAGTACGGGAAAGAGCGGGAACCGCAACCAGTCCGTAGTCGACATCAAGACGGCGTGCAGACGCAAACGGTGCACGACTACTTTTTTGCCGTAAGCTTTTATTTTTTCTCAGTCTTGTCCGGATCGGTCTTGTTCTGTTCGTCGGCAATCAACTGTTGCACACGGAGGTCAAGCCGCGCTAACAGCATTTCCATTTTTGCCCTCTGGCTGGAAGCGGTGGCTTGCATGCTTTCCCGTAACATGGCTGGCTGTTCCCGGACGACCTTTCTACCAGCAGGCGAAGAATAAAACGCGACCAACGCATCCACATCCGACCGCGTAAAGTGATGCTGGTAGACAGGAACAATGTCCTTAATCATGCCATCGAGCGAGAGCTTCTGGAATTCTTCGTCCACAATGCCGTGGGCCGCCTTGATCTGGTCGGGCGTGGGCTCAAGGATTTTCTCCCGCAACGCCTGGTCCGTGCCGGCCTTAATTTGGTCTTTCATGGCGTCCAGCGTGATCTGTAATCCATCCTGGATGCGCATCAGATCGAGCAGTTTCATCACCTGTTCGGCGGTTGGCTTGGCGGCACTGGCGGGCGCGTGAGAAACGTTGGCAGGAGCGGCGGCCGCAGGTTTTTGCGTTGGCGTTTTTTGCGCTAAAGAAGCACAACCTAGGACGGCAACCAGCAGGGCCTGGCAGAATATTTTCATGGAAAGGCTTCTCCGCTTAAGGGACTGCACACATTAGATGCACTTTATGCCACTTGGTTGGACGCAATTTGATTTCAGGCGGGCAAACGTTTCATCAAAGCGCTGGCCTTGCGAAACCACGGGCGCTCACGCCTCTTAAGATACCGGGGCATGGTGGCCTTTTTGGACGCAATCTTCTGCAGCCACTGGCGTGCTTCCGCCAGGTTGCCTTGCGCGGCCAGCAACTGCGCGTAGTTGTACTGTGTCTCTGACAACGTTGATGTCTGGGTGACTTTTTCAAACAACGAGGCAGTCTGGTCCTGGCGTCCGCTATTGGCCCATGCCATGGCGAGAAGTCCGGCGGCGCGCTGGTAGTCATAGTTCGGGTCTTTCTTCATCACTCGCTCCAGGTCTTCGGCGGCGCTGGGGAAGTCCGCCATTTCAATTTCGCACAACGCCCGGCGGTAAAAAGGATCTGGCGAGTCTGTTCGCGTGGAAATCGCGCGGTCATAACAGTCTTTTGCCTGCGGAAATTTCTTTTGCTCCAGGTAAAGGTCACCCAACTCTTCAAAGTTGCCGGCGGAAGGATTGTCGAGGACGATCACTTCCAGGGCACCGATCCTTTTGCAATGTGAAAAAATGG
>JANXPR010000125.1 GCA_025357215.1 Acidobacteriaceae bacterium
TGACTGGACACGTTTTGAAAAGCAGCCCGGCGATGCCGACCCAACACCGTTCAGCTTCCGCACCAAGAAAATCACACAGAAGCAGGTGCCATGCTACATCGCGTTCACCACCGCGGAAACGCATCGCATCATCGCGGAGAATGTCCACCGCTCGCCCATGTATTCCGGGCAGATACAGAGCATTGGTCCGAGATATTGTCCGAGTATTGAAGACAAGATCGTGAAGTTTCCGGACAAGACCACGCACCAGCTGTTCCTTGAGCCCGAAGGCCTGAACACGCACGAGATCTATGTGAACGGCATGAGCACGTCGATGCCGATTGACGTGCAGCTGGCGGTGATCAAGTCCATTCCCGGGCTGGAGAAAGCCGAGATGCTGCGACCGGGCTACGCGATTGAGTACGATTCGATCGATCCGACCGAGCTTGAGCGCACGCTGGAAGTGAAGAAGATTGGCCGGCTTTTTTTGGCGGGGCAGATCAATGGGACGTCCGGTTATGAAGAAGCCGCGTGCCAGGGACTGATGGCCGGAATCAACGCGGCGCTGAAAATCAAAGGCGAGCCGCCGCTGGTGCTGGACAGGACTGAGGCGTACACGGCGATTCTGATCGACGACCTGATCAGCAAAGGGACCAACGAACCTTACCGCATGTTCACGTCGCGGGCTGAGTTCAGGCTGCATCTGCGCATTGACAACGCCGACCGGCGCTTGACTCCGCATGGGCGGAGAATTGGTTTGATTAATGACGCCGCGTGGCGCGATTTTCAGGCGAAGCAGGCGCGGGCGGAAAAGTTGGCGGCGCTGCTGGAGAAGACACGCGTGTCCGGCGAGCTGCTGGAAAAGATTGAGCGCGCGCAACGGGAGCGGATGGCGACTGTGAACGTCTCGGCGGTGGATGAGATTGGCGAAGAGGCAGGCGCGCGCGATTTGGCTTCGCAGGGCGGACATACGTCTTCCCAGAGCGGACATACGTCCGGCGCGGCGGGGAATCTTGGCAACGCGATTGGCTCGCCTCTAGCGCAGTTGTTGCGGCGTCCGGAGATCGTGATTGAAGATTTTGCGGCGGTGGTGGCGGAGAGCTATCCGGAGTTTTTTGCGGAGATTGCGGGCGAGGCGCAGGGCAACGTTGCGGCCATCGAACACCAACACCCACCACGGAGACAACCACCCCAGCAAGCCAACATCGGGCTTGCCGGGGGCCCCGGGCACGGAGACACGGAGGAAAACCTTAGTGCGACCAAGGATTCGTCAGAACATGATGTTTCCATGCAACCGCGAGTAACAGAGCATGACTTCAGCCGGGCCGTCCCCTGGAAGCTTTCCGCCGCGGCACGCAATGAAATGAAGACCGTGGAAACGGAAATCAAATACTCCGGCTACCTGGACCAGCAGCGCAAGTCGATTGAGCGCCTGAAGAAAGCCGAGTTGCGCGTGATCCCTGAATGGTTCGATTACGGCAAGGTCAGCGGCTTATCGCGCGAGATGAATGAGAAGCTGCAGCGAGTGCGTCCGCGGACGATCGGGCAAGCGTCACGCATTCCCGGCGTTACGCCGGCGGCGGTTTCGCTGATCAATGTTTATATTGAGATTCAGGGAAAGCGGTTCGCGCAGGCACAGAGCCTTTAGCCGTAAAGTACACAGATGGAACAGAAGATCGAAGAGCTGAACGAGAAGGAACATGAGTGGATTGCGGCGCAAGTCGCGGCAGCTTCCCACTTCGTAGCAGAATTTTCGTCACTTGACACCAACCAGGCCCTCACTCTGGCTGTTTTGGATCGTGCCTTTGCTAAGTGGATGGGATCAAATCCCTCAGACGCTAGCCAAGTGAATGAGACCATTAATTGTGTTGGGGTGGCCTTCGGCACGTTCCTCGTGGATGGAATCGGAATGAAGTGGGTTATCGCCACCGACGAATACGGTTCTGATTTGGCGGTTTACGCGCTCCCAGGACAAGGCGACGTACTTGTTTACCCGGCAAATTTTGTGGCGAAACGATGGAAACGGCGCGAAACCAATTTCCTGGAAGACTCTTACCTCAACATCAAAAGGGACGTAGAAGCGCTTACCAAACAGTGGGCCACAAGATCTTGATTGTTGAGCTCAAAAATGCTTTCCTGTGCCGCCCCGCTGGGGCTCTACTCTTTTCCTCAGCTTACCCACCCCTACGGCTTCGCATTCGCTCGCCTCGGAGTGGGCTAGACTGTTTCGCGCCTACGGCGCTGGACTGGCCGGCAAGCTTAGGTTCTCGTTATCCCTAGCTTCTTTGCGGGCATCCCTGATGATAGGAACCCTCGCTGCGCTTCGGGATTTCAGAAAAGGGCTCCGCTCGGGACAAAACAAAAGCTACAGCGGAATATTCCCGTGCTTCTTTGGCGGATTTTTATCGCGCTTGGTTTGGAGCATCTCAAGAGCGTCGATCAGTTTCTTGCGGGTCTCGTGGGGCTGGATGACGGCGTCCACGTAGCCGCGTTCGGCGGCCACGTAAGGATTGGCAAAGCGCGTACGGAATACTTCAATCTTTTCGTTGCGGGCTTTGGCCAGGATTTCCGCGCGCTCGGCTTCGCTTTTTGCGACTCCAGTATTGCCGATGGCCGCGACTGATTCCAGCTCGCGCTTATAGACGATGTTCACCGCGCCTTCCGGACCCATCACGGCAATTTCGGCGGTAGGCCAGGCGTAGTTAACGTCGGTGCGTATGTGTTTGGACGACATGACGCAGTACGCGCCGCCGTAGGCCTTGCGGGTAATCACGGTAATTTTGGGCACGGTGGCTTCCGCAAATGCATAGAGTAGCTTGGCTCCGTGGCGGATGATACCGCCGTATTCCTGCTTGGTGCCCGGCAGAAATCCCGGAACGTCTTCAAAGGTGATGAGCGGAATATTGAACGCGTCACAAAAGCGGACAAAGCGCGCGCCTTTTACCGACGCGTTGATATCCAGCACTCCGGCCAGAAACGCGGGCTGGTTGGCGACGATGCCGACGGGACGTCCGTTGAGGCGGGCAAAGCCGATGACCAGGTTCTTGGCGTAATGCTCATGGACCTCAAAGAAGTACGCGTCGTCGACGACTTTGCTGATCACGTCCTTGATGTCATACGGCTGGTTCGATTCGGCAGGAACGGTGGTATCGAGCGCGGCGTCGGCGCGGTCAATAGGGTCGGTGCATTCGCGGCGCGGCGGGTCGTCAAGATTATTGGACGGAATAAAGCTGAACAACTCGCGGACCATGGAGAGGCATTCGGCATCGTCATGCGCGAGGAAATGCGCGACGCCGGAAGTTTCGTTGTGCGTCATGGCGCCGCCCAGCTGTTCCTTGGTGACGTCTTCATGCGTGACGGTCTTGATCACGTCCGGGCCGGTGACGAACATGTACGCGGTCTTATCCACCATCAGGACGAAATCGGTAATCGCCGGTGAATACACGGCTCCGCCAGCACACGGGCCCATGATGGCGGAAATTTGCGGGATCACGCCGCTGGAGAGCGTGTTGCGCAGAAAAATATCGGCGTAGCCAGCCAGCGACATCACGCCTTCCTGAATGCGCGCACCGCCGGAATCGTTGAGGCCGATTACGGGCGCTCCAACTTTCATGGCCGTATCCATGATCTTGACGATCTTGGCGGCGTTGGCCTCTGAGAGCGATCCGCCGAACACGGTGAAATCCTGGGCAAAGACGAAAACGAGGCGGCCCTCGATGCGTCCGTAGCCGGTGACAAAACCGTCGCCGTAGACTTTGTTTTCGGCTTCACCCATGCCGAAATCGGTGCAACGGTGGGTGATCATCTTGTCGAATTCCTCGAAGGTGCCTTCGTCCAGCAGGAATTCAATCCGCTCGCGAGCGGACATCTTGCCTTCTTTGTGCTGGCGGTCCTGACGGAGCTTGCCGCCTCCGGCTTCAGCCAGCGAATCCCGGCGTTTTAGTTCTGCGAGCTTTTGTTCCAGGTTCATGAGGAAGAATTATAGTCGCCGGACGGGAAGGGCATGTGATGGAGGTCACGAAAAAGGATTGTCGAGATCGTCGGGATTCTTGTACGGTTTGGTGTCGCCCCGCTGGGGCTCGACTTTTTCTTAACGCTACCCACGGCTTCGCCGTGGGCTGACCTGTGGTCGCGCCTTTGGCGCTTGGATCATCGACAAGAAGGCTTGGTGTTTTTCCAAAGCATTTTCGCGGTTTCAAGGGAAACGCGGAACGG
>JANXPR010000130.1 GCA_025357215.1 Acidobacteriaceae bacterium
GGCAACGGAGAGCCGTCCGACGTGGGCTTGTACGCGGCGCCGCATTTCAGCGATCACCCGCTGGCCTTCCTTGGAAAGCATCTGCGTGAGCGTGAACGAGGTCATGGCCTGGATCGTTGTGGCGAGGAGCACTTTGCTGACCAGCGGCAACAGTTTGTACATCTGGTAGCGGGTCATCACGTCATCGACGAGAGATTTCGAATAGTACGGAACTGACAAACCGCAGAAGCGATTAATCCCCAGCAGAACCAGGCCGCCCAGCAGCATCCATTTGCGCGGGCGGACGACCTCAGCCACCAGCGGCCATGCGGAACGGATCTGTTGCGCCGCGGATTTTTTCTTTTCCGGATTCGCTGCTGATTTTTGGGCCATGGGTTTCCTGCTGGTACGTGATTCAAAACGACTGAACTCTTTCATGCTGACTTGATTGTCGTGGATTCAAAGCAACCAGCGCAACCTGGGGTGCGAAGCGCCCGGCTATTGGCTTGGTCGTTGGCTGTTGGTAGTTAGTATTTAGTACTTAGGTAAATTTGTGATTCTTGCAATTTCCTTGCGCCAACAAGCCGCGAGCTTTCGCATTGACTAACCCTCGCCACCGGTAGCAGCATGTTTGCGGTTGAAAGTTTCGCGGTTGAAAGATTCGCGGTTGAAAGTTTTGCGTTTGAAAAAGACCCCTCTGAGTGACTCGGCCAAAATGCAAGTCATGAGGTAATCCGCATGCCCATGCAATACGAGTACACCGCAATCCCCGAAGCAGCGGTGCCGCGCGCAGCGAATCCACTCTTGCAGCACATGCTGGACACATACGCCAGCGAGACCAGCAAAGTGATCAGCGTGTGGCGGGAGTTCTCTCCGGCAGACATGGGCTACAAGCCGGCGGAAAAATCCACCAGCGTACTGGACATCATGAAACACCAATTGCTTTCCGAACGCCGCTTCTTTGCGGAGTTCATCGGCCTGCCCGGCGAACCGGAGGCAGATGCACTCTTACCCTTGGAACTAACACCGAGCGGTTTCTGCACGAGAAATGAAGCCCTGTGCAAGCCGCGGCTGGAACGCATGGCCGGACGCGACGAGCAGTTTTGGCTGGAAGTTGTTCCCTTCTTTGACGTGCGTCGCGAACGGATATGGGTTTTCTGGCGGCGCGTACTGCATACTGCACACCATCGCACACAGCTGAGCGTATATCTGCGAGGACTGGGCAAGCGCGTGGTGTCCAACTACGGTCCCACGGCGGACGTCACGTGGCAGGGCGCAGATCCTACGCGCAGCGTGGAAGCTGCGGGACGTAAGTAATCAGCTCAATTTGCAAGAAGAAAGTGCCGGGCGTGACGCGTGGCGTGCCATGCGCGGGTGTCAATCGCGGGGTGTCAAGCAAATGACCGCTGCGGCGCGGCTGAATGGCTGGGGCGTCCGGCGAGAACTTTCGAAACTATCCGCCGAGTCCCTGGTCACCCAGGAGCAGTACAAGGGCGGCGACGAAGATCAAGGCAAAAACGATAACGCTAAAGCGAGATTTATCCATAGGGTCCCCGGTGAGCCACGGAACTGAAAAGCTACAGGCTCTTACACAGCACGTCGGCTGAAACGGCGGAAATCTTGAACCGATTCACACCAAAGTCACTACCTCCATCGGATGCGGCGCAGGGTACGGAAGTTGCGGACAATCGCCTCACCGCAACGGATACCCGGCCGTTCCGGGCAGATGGCCATCAACTTTCACCACTTTCACGCCTTGATGAATGTCCTGGGCGCTGATGAGCGCGATGGCGCCGTGCTCGGCGCGTACGGCCTCCAGTTGCATGCCGTTGGAAAGCAAGGCCAGGGGCTCGCGCTGAATTTCACCGCTATAAACCTTGCGGACCCAGAACTGCTTGTACTCGGATTCGGTCATGCGCAGGACGCGGTTCAGCAGCACTTCCCTTTCGCGGGCCTGGGGCGCGCGGACCAGGACGAAAACCGGCAGGCTCGAATTCCAGCTTTGCTTTTCTCCGGAATAGATCTTGCGCAAGTCGGCTAGTGAAATGGAGTCGACGGGATTCTGCGGGTTCACGATTACGGCTACGTCGGTGCCGCCGGCGGGCAGGTCCTTCTTTTGTGCCTCCAGTTTCTGCGCCGTCAGCTTCAACTCTGTCAGTTTTAACCCAGCCAGAGCCAAACCGGCCAGCAGAACCAGCAAGACAACCGAGGGCTTCCAATTTTTGCGTACCAAATTTTTACGCACCCGACTTCTACGCGCCCAGCCTATGGATTTTATCTTCATGCTTATCAGCCCTTAGAAGCGGAATGCCAGTTGTGACAGCATGCCGTTGATCGAGGAAAAGCCCCGGCGCATGGTGCGGTCATATTGGGTTTTGAATGCAATGTAGTCATTCAGGTCATAACGAACGCCCAGGCTGGGACCGTAGCGTAGAGAAATATCAGAAAACAACGGCGACGCGGCGGACGCGTTGGCGTACTGGAAGCGGAAGAACGGCCGCCAGCGCGCGTTGATCTGCTTCGAAATCAATCCGTAGAACGCGGGCGCGTTGAATTTCTGTCCGGTCTCCTGGACTTTGTGCTGGATCAGGAAGCCTTCACTCAGGAACTCAAACTTGGGCGTGACGTAAACCGCGCGTGCGGACGCCACTGACTGTTCCATGTGCACGCCGAGAGAAACGCCGTCGGCCGCGGGGCTGATGCGGTCGTGATAAAACGAGCCGCCCACTTCCAGGCCATGCAACCAGTCCGGACGGGCAAACAGCCCGCCGGTAATTTCGTTGCCGTTATGCTCTTCGATCTCCGGCGCGCCCGGCACATTGATCTGCGGACGGATGATGCTGGCCGTACCGTACTCGAAAACGTAGTTCAGTCCCAGCTTGCCGGAAGGAATCTTGCCGGTGATGGACGCGCCAATGGCCTGCGAAGGCACCATGCCGCCATGATCGGAAAACTCGACTACAAAAGGACGGTCCGCCGTGGTCTGCAACCAGCCGCCGTGGTGGAACACGGAATTGAAATAACTGGTAGCGGTATGGAAGCGTCCGAAAGACATTTTCAGATAATCGTTAGCGTCATACTTCAGCAGAACGCGTTCCACATCCGTCTCAAACTCGCCGCTGCTTTGTTCGGAAAAAGCAATCTCGGTAAGAATGAGCGTCTTGGGCGTAAGTTGTGACGTCAGGAAAAGATCGATGTCGCCCACGGCAAAGTTGCCGGATGATCCCGGACGGAAGCCGAGCAGCGCGCCGCCTTCCGGAGGCCTGGCGTCACTGGCTTTGTAGGTGACCGCGGCGAATCCCTGCATCTTGATGCCGCCCGCGTGCAGAGCTTCCGCGCCGCCGGGCAGGTTACCCGGAGCGGGTACGGCAGCTTCGGTTGTTTTGGGCTCGGCCTGTTCCGCTGGCTTGGCTGCTTCGGTTTGTTTGCCCGCGTTTTCCCGTGATTCGTTTTGCCTGGATTCCAGCGCAGCCACGCGGGCCTTGAGATCGTTGACCTCTTTCAGCAGGGCCCGAATGGTTTCCTGCTGGGCTTGGACCTCAGCAGCAGGGTTCGCCGGTTGCGGACCCGAATTTTGCGCTGCGACCGGCGCCGAACCAAACAGCGCGAGTCCCAACAGCATGACCATGACGATGCGGTACATACGGTACTTCCTTGGCGCTCTCTTCCCTTGGCGCGATCTTTCTTGGTGAGAATCAATGCTTTGGAGCGCTTAGGTGAGCATAGGCGGCAGACCCATGGCTGACAAGAACGTTGGCCTGGGGGGAAGTACAAAAGTAACGTGTCTTCGGCGGTACTTGCGATGCGCTGAAAGAAACGGCGATGTCGCTTGAGCGCATGATTGCCCCAGGCTAACGGGCGACTCTGCAGCAATCCGCCTGGCTAGGGCGTGTTCACACTACGCAAACAATGCGTGTGTAAGCTTTACCGAACGGTAAGAGTCTTGGCAGCGTATAGAACCCTATGAACGGAGAGCGGTCATGAAGTTTTGGCAGTTGCACTCAATATGCGAAAGAGCTCATCCAGGATTGATTTCTCGTGTTGCTTCAACCCACAGTGATTGGAAGAAGTATGAATTGCTTATGGAGAATTTCGACAATCTGGTGAAAGGTCACGACCGAGTGGCGCTTGACTCGTTTGGTAGACACTGCCTTTGCGATCGCAGTGCTTGAAGGGGTGCGACGTAATCTATATCTCTCCTCTGACGACTGGCTGCGGTCAAACCAGTCTGCTCCTGATGATCAAGCCATATCGATTCTCGATTCTTTTAAAAGGTATGGTGCGGACGTAGTGGAAGACGTGCTCGAGAAGGGATCAATGAACGTTCGTAAGCCTTACAACCCATACGTGTAACTTTGTAACGACTAGCGTGCTCGCGACTAAGGGACGATCTCAGAATCTTCGCCTGTCTGAATTTCCTCTGATCTCTCTTACTCCTAAGTTGAGATGCCGGCGTAGAAGGCCCCGCGGGGTCGCGCCTTCCGCGTAACCCACGCGCGATGCCACTTCGTCAAAACTCGCATTACCGGTTTGCAGCAGGTGCACGGAATTGAAGTCCAATTCGGCAAGTACCAAGACCCGTCCACAATCGAGGGAGACCCCATCCGGCGGATCCGCAGTCTCGCTAGCGGTGCGAGCGCGCGTGCGCATGCGTGGCGTCGGTCTGGAGCTGGGTAAGGAACGCTCGCTGGACGCGGCTGAGGAAGCGTCCCTTCAGTATGGCCACGCCCACGGTGCGCGAAGCCCGCTCGTCCGAGATGAGAACAGAGCAGCAGTCAGGACGGTTTTCGAGGGCCATTTCGGGAACAATGGAGATGCCCAGTCCGGCGCCGACCATGGCCATGATGCTGGAAAACTGTCCGCTTTCAAAGACCACCTGGGGCGTCACGCGAGCGTGCTTGCAGACTTCAATGGCGGTTTCGCGAAAGCAGTGGTCTTCGCGCAGAAGCAGGAACGGTTCCTGGCGTATGTCCTTCATGGACAAGGAGCGCTTACGGGCCATGGCGTGGTTTTTGGGAAGAATCGCGAACAAGCGTTCCGTTTGCAAAGGAAAACATTCCAGATCATGCCCGCGAGCGGGCAAGGCCATCAGAGCCAGATCAACCAATCCGGCGCGGAGGCGGTCCACCAGGCGCACGGTCACGTCTTCCACCACGGTAATCGCGGCCCGCGGGTACTTGCGCAGGAACAACGCCATGCGCGACGGCAAAAAATATGGCGCGACGGTGGGAATCACTCCCAGGCATAGCGGGCCGGAAACGCTGGACTGTTTTTCCGCGACTTCTTCTTTCGCCGAGCGCAGTTCCATGAGGATGGCGCGCGCGCGCGGAAGAAAAATCTGTCCCAGATCAGTCAGCCGCACAGAGCGGCCCAGGCGGTCAAACAAGCGTACGCCGAGTTCTTCCTCAAGCTTGAGGATCTGTTGCGAGAGCGAGGGCTGGGCGACCTGTTCGCGTTCCGCCGCGCGGGTAAAACTCCCCGTTTCGGCAACGGCACAGAAATACCGGAGCTGGTGAACTTCCATAGTTAAATCCTATGATCTTGAGTCCAATTATATATTGGACAGATAGCTCCGTCAGCCACTATTTTGAGGATCATCATCTCCGGGTGCCGCTGGGGTCCGGCATCCGCATGCGTCAATACGCGCCTTTTCAACGTGGATATTATGTCGGGGATAACTATTCAAGAATCGTTTTTTGGCGCCGCCTTGGAAGGCGGACGTCATGTGACTGTGTACCTGCTCAGTGGGACCAAGGTCTCGGGCGTGGTGCGGCAGTTTGACAAATACTCCGTGGTGCTGGAAACCGCGGAACAGGAACACCTGGTCTTCAAACACTCCATTTCAGCCGCGTATGTTTGTCGCGACAAGAAATGCGTCGCCTGCAGTCCCAATCAGACGGAAGAACTGGAACCCCGGCGGGTCTCCGGCCTCTAGATAAACGGGGCGTTGCACCGTAAAGCAACGCTCCGGCATCCAATCGGGAGTACGAATGAACTCCTGAGAGGAAGCGAATGTCCACTATTCTGCCCTCGATTTTCATTGGCCATGGCAATCCCATGAACGCCATCCAGACGAACCAGTACACCGAAGCCTGGAAGCAGATCGGTGAGACGGTGGCGCGTCCCAAAGCTATCTTGTGCATCTCGGCGCACTGGTTTGTCGCGGGGACGGGAGTCACCATCAGCACGGCGCCGCGGACCATCCACGATTTTGGCGGTTTCCCGGGAGAGCTATATCAGGTGAAGTATCCCGCGCCGGGCGATCCTGACCTGGCGAGGCGCGTGCAGAAATTACTGCAACCTTTGCCCGTCCAGCTGGACGACAGCTGGGGGCTGGACCACGGAGCATGGTCGGTGTTGCGCCACGTGTATCCGCAAGCGGACGTGCCGGTTGTACAGCTCAGCATTGACGCCACCAAGCCGGCCAGTTTCCATTACGAACTCGGCAAGAAGCTCGCCGTCTTGCGCGAAGAAGGCGTGCTGATTGTGGGCAGCGGGAACCTGGTCCACAATCTGCGGACTTACGCGTGGGGCGAGACCGCGGAACCCTATGACTGGGCGATGAAGTTTGAGCAGGAAGCGCGCGGGATGCTGGTGTCCGGCGAAGTCAAGCCGTTGATTGAATATCAGAAGATGGGTCGTGACGCGATGCTGTCGATCCCGACTCCGGAGCACTACCTGCCACTCCTGTATGTAGCGGCCACGCAGCAGCAGGGCGAAGCAGTCACGTTCCCGGTGGAAGGAATCGACGGCGGGTCGATCTCCATGTTGGCGGTCCAGGTCGGGAAATAAAACGCCGAAAAAACTAAACACGCCAGAGAACAGACCCTCGGCGGCCGCGCCAACTACTTGTTGGCTACGTGTTTGATTTCCGTCACATTGGCGCCGTGGCCGGTGTTCATTTCCGAATTCAACCAGCGATCCACCAGTTTTTGCAGACACGCCTGTCCGCAGAGATGTTTCGCGGTGGCGTCATGGGCCATCATGTTTTCCCAGGGATAAATCTTGAACATATCGCGCTCGGCGGCTTCCGTGTGCGGGCGATAAGGTTCAGTCCAGGCAAGCCACCAGTGGTCCACATTGCCTTTTTGCTTGCCGCAAATGTCACAGTTAAAAGTTTCAGTCCAGGCCATATCACTCCCAATTCTCTTTACCAAAAGCATCACCTACATAGATGCGTTAGCAACGATCCTGATTCACGGTAACCCGGAATGTGACATACCGCAACAGGAAGGTATATTCACCTCTTCCAGCAAGTCTCCAGAAAAATGGAGATTTGTGCTTCCGTGAGAGCGAGTGTCTACGGAATTTGGAAGCTCGTCTATTCGTAATGCTTTTCTAACGCAAAATTACTGACTCTTTTTCCACAAATTTTCTTTGTTTTCCATCTTTTAACATCGCTTTGACACATAGAGAATAGACCCTGAGTAGGATTCGTGTGGGTACAAAAGAGTCGCTATATTTTCCGGTCACACTGCGACCCATGGCGACTACAATTCTGTTCCGAATTTCCCCCGGGCGCGCAGCCCATTTGAATTTTTTTGAGAAAAGAATTTTGAAGCACTTTCACTAGGAGAGAGGGCAACGATGTCAAGCTTTGTGAGGTCAATTCGTCCGCTTATGGTAGCGATGCTGCTGGCAGTTTGCAGCACGTTACTCCTTGCGCAGTCCACTACCGATGGCGCCATCGGCGGCACTGTGTTTGATAGCCACGGCGCTGTTGTTGCAAAAGCCAAAATTACCGTTCGCAACAACGGAACCAACGCGGAAAAATCCATCACCACGGACGATTCCGGTTATTACCGCGTAAGCAGTCTGCAATCCGGCACCTACACCGTCACCATCAACCAGCAGGGCTTTGCTCCTTACAAGGCCGGGCAGGTGATCGTGCAGGTGGGCAGCGTGACGGAAGTTTCCCCGCGGCTGGGCGTTAGCTCCACCACGGAAACCGTGGAAGTAACGGCCGAGGCTCCGCAGATCAACTACACGTCTCCGGAATTCGCGCCCACACTGAACCAGGAAGCCATCAGCAACCTGCCGATCAACGGCGGACGCTGGTCCAGCTTTGCCATCCTGACCCCGGGCGTGGTCAGCGACGGCTCGGGCTTTGGTCTGCTCAGCTTCCGTGGCCAGAGCACTTTGTTGAACAACAACACCATAGACGGCGCCGACAACAACCAGGCGTTCTTCTCGGAAGAGCGCGGACGCACCCGCATCGGCTACTCGACTCCGCAGGCAGCCGTGGAAGAGTTCCAGGTGAACACTTCCAACTACTCGTCTGAATACGGACGCTCGGCGGGCGGCGTGGTCAACACCGTGACCAAGAGCGGCACCAACGCGATCCACGGCGAAGGCTACTACTATCGCCGCGACAACGATTTTGGCGCAGCTAACGCTTTCACCGCCATCAACGTGCAGACCGCCCCAGGCGTCTTCACCCCGAAGAACTTCAAACCCACGGACAAGCGCGACCGCTGGGGCTTTGGCGTGGGCGGAGCAGTCCAGAAAGACAAACTGTTCTGGTTCGTGGCGTATGACGGTTTCCACCGCAACTTCCCCGGAACCGCCGTCACCACCAATCCGAACGCGTTCTTTGCACCGCAGCTTGCAGTCTTGACGAACAACAA
>JANXPR010000136.1 GCA_025357215.1 Acidobacteriaceae bacterium
AAGAATCGCCGACATCGCCGTAATCGCGCGTCATCGCCGACATCGGAAAACCAAAAGCATTTACCACAGAGGACGCAGAGGAGAATGGGGAGGCTTTACCGCGGATAGGAAAGCAAAACCTTTTACCGCAGAGGACACAGAGGAACGCAGAGATGGGACCGGTTATCGTTTTTTCCGATCAGCGTAGATCAGTGTCATCAGTGTAATCAGCGGTAAGGTTTTTCCCGATCCGCGAGCATCCGCGTTGATCCGCGGTAAAGCTTGGGGCGGTGCCGCAGGAACATCCTTAGATACGCCCCTTAGTCCCAAAGTACACATTTCACACAGGATTTTAGTTCCAGGTTCTGTCATAATGGACAGGCTCTGGTGTACTCTGGACTTCAATACACAGGATAAGAAGCTAAAGTCCTTATTGAAGGGCGGAACACCTCAAATGAAGTTTCTTACGCGTGCTTTCACGCCAACCAAGAACCGTCGGCTCAACGAGCTGGTCGGGTTCTTGTTGTTGGCCTCTGCGGTCCTCCTATTCCTTGCCCTGGCGAGCTACTCGCCGTCTGACCCGTCACTGAACACGTCTGCGCCTGCGTCTCAGCCCGTCCATAACTGGATTGGCATTTTCGGCGCCATGATCAGCGACTTGGTGGTCCAGAGCCTGGGCCTCTGCGTTTTCCTCATGCCGCTGATGCTCGGCTTCCTGGGCATGCGCTGGTTCAAGTCGCGGGACGTAAAGTCTCCCGGCGCCAAGATGCTGGGCGCGGCGATCCTGCTGATCTTTGCTCCGGCGCTGCTGGCGCTGCTTCCCTGGGACATGCGGTGGCCATCGGCCGTCCCCGTGGAAGGCCTGCTGGGCCGCATTGTGGGCGACGTTTTACTCCACTACTTCAACCTCGTCGGCGCATATCTGGTGAGCGCGACGGTGGTTGCCGTGGCGCTGTATCTTTCCACTGCATTCTCCTTCAGCACAGCACGCATGTGGTTTATGAGCCGCTTTGCGTTTGTGATTGCCGCATGGCAACGCCTGCAAGACATGCGCGCATCGTTCCTGACGTGGCGCGAGCAACGCAGAAAAGCCAAAGCCTTGAAGCTGGCGCAGAAGCTGGCTCTTAAGGCCCAGAAGGCTCTCGACAAAGACCGGCGGACTGGAGAAGAGCGTCGCGCCGAAGAACGCCGCATGGGGCCGATTGTTGCTGCAAAGCTCAATGCGAATCCGCGGAGCGCGAATCAGCAACAGGTTCCAGCCTCCCAGGCACTACCTGCCTACGCGAATGGGAACACGGCCAATGGCGCCGGCGTTGCCGAACGTTTGCAAGGTTTCCCCACGGCACAAGGCTTCTCTCAACAAACCGCCGCAGGCGCGAACTCTTCACAAACCGCGGCGTCTCAGAATTCGACCTCGTCAAGCTCGGTCGGCGCGAATCAGCCCGCCTCCGCGGACAACGCTCCTCCGGTCACTGCGCGCGCGGATGGCGAACACAAAGGCAAGACCGTGATGCCGAAGATTGCCGCCGGCGGATACAAGCTGCCTCCCACGTCCCTGCTGCAACGCGCGGACGGCCAGCAAGCCGTGAACGAAGAAGAATTGAAGGCCCTGGCGGAAGTGCTCACGGAGAAATGCGCGGAATTTGACGTGCTCGGCTCGGTAACGCAGATCAATCCCGGTCCAGTCGTCACCACCTACGAATTCAAGCCGGAAGCCGGCGTGAAGTACAGCCGCGTAACCGGACTCTCTGACGATCTCTGCCTGGCCATGCGCGCGGAAAGCATTCTGATTGAACGCATGGCGGGCAAATCGACCGTGGGCATTCAGGTGCCCAACCACACGCGCGAGACGATCTGGTTGCGCGAAGTGATGGAAGCGCCGGAGTTCATCGGGACGAAATCCAAACTCACGCTGGCCATGGGCAAGGACATCAACGGCCGCATCATCACCGCCGACCTGGCTTCCATGCCGCACTTGCTGATCGCCGGTTCCACCGGATCGGGCAAGAGCGTGTGCATCAACGCCATGATCATGTCGATTTTGTTCAAGGCCACGCCGGAGCAGGTGCGCCTGATCCTGGTTGATCCCAAGCGCCTGGAGCTGGGGATTTATGAAGGCGTGCCGCACCTCTACGTGCCGATCATCACCGAGCCCAAGCTGGCGGCGAACGCGTTGCGCAACGCGGTGCGCGAGATGGAACGCCGTTTGAAGGTGCTGGCGGCCAAGGGCGTCCGCAACATTGAGCAGTACAACAAGCTGTTTGACAAAGACACGCCGAGCCTGTTTGACGATCAGACGGAAGAAAAAGCCCTGCCCTATATCGTGATCATCATTGACGAGCTGGCCGACCTGATGATGCTGGACCAATCGAACGTGGAAGAGAGCATCACGCGGCTGGCGCAGATGGCACGCGCCGTGGGAATACATCTGGTGCTGGCCACGCAACGCCCGTCAGTGGACGTGATCACCGGACTGATCAAAGCCAACTTCCCGTCACGCATTTCCTTCCGCGTGGCAACCAAGATCGATTCGCGCACCATTCTTGACGCCAACGGCGCCGAGTGCCTGCTGGGCAAAGGGGACATGTTGTATCTGCCTTCAGGCTCGGCGCGTGTACATCGTTTGCATGCGGCCTTTACCACGGAAAAAGAAACGCACGCCGTGGTGGAATTCTGGCGGCAGCAAGGACAAGCCAATTACGAGCAGAAATTCCTGGAAGCTCCGAAAGAAGAACGCGCCGGTTCAGCCGGATCATCGGGCGAAGATGGCGAAGAAGAAAACGACGAGCTTTTCGAAGACGCAATACGGCTGGTGCTGGAGTTCGGCAAAGCGTCCACGTCTCTGCTGCAACGCCGCTTGCGGATCGGTTACGGCCGCGCCGCGCACCTGATCGACCTGATGGAACGCGACGGCATCGTTGGAGCCGCTGATGGTCCAAAACCGCGCGAGATTTTGAAGCGTCCAGACTGGTTGAACGAGGTGGAGGAAGCGCTGCGATAGGTCTTAGAAAAGGACTCCCGCCGCGGATTTTCGCGGATAAACGCGGACCAGTAAGACTGGGGTTACGGCAAAGCTGAGCCCAGGAATTTTGTTCCAGTTCTTTGACAATTTAAGAAGGCGAAAAGCCTGAAGCGCGAACGCCATTTTGCCCGCATTTTGATGGCTTGCTTTTCTTGCGTCTTAAGCGCACCATATTGGCCGGACCTTAACCCTTATGGCCCTAGTGGAACGCCGCAAGCATCTCCGATATTCATGCGACATGGCTGTCGAGGTCCGCATGACGGAAGCGCGTCCAGACGATCAGGTTGTTACCTATCCCGGCAAGCTGGCTGATATCTGCCTGGGGGGCTGCTTTGTATCTACGGTTTCGCCGCTTCCAACCGGCACGGCCGTGACAGTGCTCTTCCACCCGCCTGAGTTCGCACCACAGAGCTTTGCGCTAACCAACGGCAATGGCGTGCCGGCTCAAAATGGAAATGGGCTGAGTGGGCTGCGTCCAGGAACCGCAGCGATCATCACTTCGATCATCGGACGCACGGTGACAAGCGTCCCCGGCAACGGCATGGGCATTGAATTCACCGCAGTCGACAACGAGAGTTCCGCGCGGTTGAAAGCTCTGATCCACTTGCTGGAAAACGGCGCGGCCAGTGCCACACCTGCGGACGTCCGGCACGCCCTGTAACCAACCGTCCTCCGCGGACAACTGCTACGGTCTTCGCTGGGGATTCGTTCCGCGCCCGGATCGTTGCCTCTCTGTTCGCTCCTGCGTACATCGTCCTTCCGGACGCTGACGCCTAGTTCCTACGTAATGCCCCCTTCACAATCGAATAGTGGAACAATGCGTGCAAGGAGTCTTTTATGCCAGCAGTTGAATACAAAGAGCGCCGCAGACATCCACGCTTTCCCTGCGACACGGGTGTGCGGATTCACCCGGAGAAGGGCAACGCAGGTTACTGGGGAACGCTGTCGGATATTTCCATGGGCGGCTGTTACGTCTTTACGTTCTCACCGCTGCCCGTGGCCCAGATCGTGACTCTGGTCATTAAGATCGATAACGCTGAAATCAATGTCGCCGCTCGGACCGTCAGTTCTCATCCTGGTGTAGGCATGGGGTTTGCGTTTCAGGGCTTCGTCCAGGAAGACGGAGAGGCCCGGCTCAAAGCGTTCGTGGATCGCCTATCGATGATGCCGAAACCAAAAGACCAGGTCGCGGTGTTTCACTAGAACACAGGCAACACCAGGTATCGGGCCCCGAAAAAATCTTGCGGACGCAATAGCCGGTCCTTCGGCAAATAGAAAATCTTGAGCGGAACGGGCTCCGCGCCGGCTATTGTCTCCCGCTCGCAGTCACTCGTCACCCGCTCGGCTTGTGCGCCAGCTTGAGCCAGTCACGATGGTAAGCGTACGAGATCCCCATCAGCACCAATCCCAGCGCCACGAAACTCAGCATCTTGTACTGGCTGTCCAGCGCGCTCACGTCCACGATAAAAACTTTGCCAATGGTAAAAGCCATCAGTGCCAGCGCCTGCCAGCGGACAAACACTGACGTCTGCCAGAAACCAAAAGTCATCAATCCCGCGCCATAAATCAGCCAGATTGCGGAATAACTGAACACACGCTCAATATCCAGGCTCCGCAACCACGCGGGATCAATCGCCACCACGGAATGCACATACCAGTCGGCAATCTGGCGATCGAAATATCCCGCGGCTTCCAGCGTCAGTCCGCGCAGCGCCAGCAGGTTCAGGAAGATTCCGGCAATCTTCACCATGACCGCTTCTTTGCCGGACGCAAAACGCGTTCCCGCGGCCACAATTCCGCTCAGCACGATAATGGCGACAAGGTAAGTGGCGAACCGTTCGTTCAAGACCAGCGCTTGCGGATGGAATTCGTCGACGACCAGCAGACGGAAGATGCCCAGCAGCAACGCGCCTCCGGCAAAGAAACGCAGATAGTCCGCGCGCGTGCGGACGGCGATTGCCACCAGCAAGCCTGACTCCACCAACCATCCCATGGTGATCCACGGGCCGTTCAGTTGCAACGGAACGGCAATCGTCAAACAACCAATCGCCAGCGCCAAGTGGACGAACCCAATCAGCTTCGCGGTGCCCGCATCGGCCGCGCTGTTTGAAATCGTCCGGCGCTTTACTTGAAAGCTCATTCCCAGATAGACCGCCGCCAGCGCCAGCGCAAATGGCGTAAGGCTGGCCGTAGCTGGTTTGTAAATCAGAAACAGCGCCAACAAGAAGAACGTTGTGTTGATCACCGGCAAAACCGTCAGCGTAAAAGACGCCCCCGCATGCCAGTTGGAAGGCTTCATCGGCGTAACCAATGGGACGGACGCGAACAAGGCTGCAAAAATCGCCGCAAACAATACCGTCACACCGAGTGCGTCTCGCGTATAAAAAGCGTTGAACCACGCTCCGTACAAGAACGCCGTGCCGGTGAAGTTCAGCCACAACAAGCGGCGCCAGGCCTTGAAAGCCGTCATGGTCAGCATGGCTGCGTTCAGCATGGCGACATAACAAAACAGAACAACTTCATGGCTCTCCCCCGTCGCCAGCAGCGCCGGCGTAAGGAACCCGCCAATCAACGCGAATGTCGCCAGCACTTCGGCGTCTTGCAGTAACGCCAGCGCAATCGTACTTGCCGTCAGCAGCACCATCGCAACAAATGCCAACTCCGCCGGAACCAGATGGTAGTACTGGCTTGACGCCCAGAATGAGAGATACATCGCGCCCAGGCCCACGGCTTTCAACGAGTAGGAAAACGGCGCATAACCTTTTCTGCGGAAGCGTTCGCTCCACGCGACCACCGCCACTCCGATCAGCAGCCCCAGTCCGACCTGTACGCCGGAACTGATCCAGCTTTTGTCCAGCGCAAGTTTCAGGAAGTAGGCCACGCCGAACAGCGTGGCGATAATGCCAATGCGGTTCAGCCACAGTCCGCCAATCTTGCCTTCAAGATTGCTGCTGTCTTCGCCCACCTCAGATGCTTTTTGCGTGACAAACGCCAGCGGATGGCTCGCCGGGATGAACGGCTTTCCCGTGGTGCTTGCGACCTGGCTGGTCGTGACCTGGCTGGTCGCGACCTGGGTTGGGACCTGGGTTGCGACCAGTGCCGCCGATGGGTTGGTAGCGAGTGGCTCCGCAACCGTACCCACCACACTGAGCCGCGTACTGGCTGGCGTTACCGGCAGTAAACTTACTGGCGACTCAGACCGCAATGCAGCCACCGTTGCCGTCTGCGGCTCAAGCTTGAGCGCCGCTGCATCCCCGGCGCTAAGCTTCATGTCGGCTTTCAATCCGGTCCACTGTTCCAGGCGCTGTATGCGCTGCCGCAACGTGGCAATCTCAGCCCGTAGCCCCGCCAGCTCATCCTTTGGATCGGCCATGGGCCTAACTTACCGCACTCTTGTCCGGTGAGCAATCGTATTCTGTTGAGGACAAACAGGTTATGTCACACCGCGAGTGTGACGTGGTGAAAGGAGCTGATTTTCAGTTCTTGCCTTTAGTCTCTGTCCGTATATTCTTCCGGCACATCGTCTTCCAGCAGCTCGCGTGTCCTCACTTCGCCTTGGTCCGGATCTTTGGCGTTTTCCACGCCGCTCACCGCTTCGGCTTCCATGTATTGCCCTTCTTCCAGCAATTCTTCCACGCTTTCTGAATCGGCCAGATGACGCCGCGATAGCCCTTGCGTGTCACCAGACTGTCCGCCGGACTCGGCTTCCAACCCACGCCGTCCTCGGACCGTCACTGGATTGATGATCTGTTGTTTACCGCGGGGACTGGACTTCCTGCTGCTTTTCTTCTTGCCGACGGCCTTCTTCTTCGCGACGACTTTTTTCTTTGCCGCAGGTTTCTTTGCCGCGAGTTTCTTTGTGGATGATTTCTTCGCCGCAAGTTTCTTCACGGGCGATTTCTTCGCCACGGACTTTTTCTTCGCGACTGGTTTCTTCTTCAAGAGTGGCTTCTTGGCGGCTATTTTTTTGCGTGCTGGTTTTTTCTTGGCCATAAGGGAAGTTTACCAAAAGGCAGGCTCAACGGAACAAGCGTCGCCCGGTCATGGGACGCGCGATCTCATGATTTTTTCGGGAAAAGTTCTGGCGGTGGTGCCAGTCAGGTGCGAACCCGTCTCTGCCCGAAATTCCCGTTAACAGGGAAAAATACAGGGAAATTTCCGGATTTCTAGCCCCGGATTTCGAGTACATGCCGTCCATCAATAACATTTCCGGCAACTTAGGGCGATACTCGCGAGGAGCAGGGCGCAACCGAACAGGGAATTAAATGCGAGTATCAGGGAAGCTTACTGCAGTTAACAGGGAAATGTTGATCTCGCGTTTAGGCCGTGTCCCTACAACAGATTGGCACGCGTTCGCACGCCGCAAGTCTTGATTCGTCACATGGCACGTTCTTTACCTTTAAAAACTTCGACGGCTGATTTATTTTCTTCTGCTGGGTCAGAAAAGGGGAACGCTGTGACAGAAGCCTGGAATCGAGAAGCGCTTTACGGCGAGGTATGGGAACAACCACTAGTGAAGGTCGCGCTGAAATACGGGATCTCCGCGGTCATGCTCGGCAAAATATGCCGGAAATTATTGATTCCACTTCCTGGGCGAGGCTATTGGGCCAAGAAAGAATTTGGCAAGCCTGTTCAGCGGGTACCCCTCCCCGAGGCTAAGAACTTGCCCGTGCTCCATCGTTCCACAGATCCGGTTACTTCAGCGGTTGCAAAAGTTCAAGAACCAATACCGACCGATCCGGAGTATGTGCTTATCACCGAGATTGAATCGCGTGTGCTGGCGGTCGGTTCCGACGAGAAAGTGCATAAACTGGTTTCCACAAGTCGACGAGCTCTTCAAAACACTAAATCGAATGATCGCGGCCTATTGTTGTCAGAGGATACGGGCTACAAGGACCTGCGAGAAAGCGATTCAACTTGGTATTTTCACCGATTCGCAACTGATGAGGTTCAGAGATCGCGATTCTGAAACGCGGTTTGGCTCGCTATCAAACGGCTGATGGTTAGTATGTGGCGTGACCAAAAGAATCGGAAAGGACATACTTGACTTCCTTCTAGCAACTCGTGCACGCCACTATATGTTTCTCCCAAATATACGCAAGCGGGGATCCGCTTAAGTCACTAATCGGGATTACCCTTTCGAGGAAAACAGCCGCGTAAATCGGAGAGACTGCCTATCACTTCAAGTACCGGGCTCAAGTGCCAGCTCGGCTGACTCTTCTCCTCCTACGCCTTGGACAGCTGTTGCTTTATTTCCGGTAATCGGAGCTCGCCCTTATTCACCGCTCGGGTTAGCCATTTTGAGGTGATGTCTGGCTCGCGGCGTGATACCCATTGTTTCCAATTGAGGTTAGTGCGGGTTGCTGGCCAATTCCTCGTGGCGGCTATAGCCCTACGCAGCTTGTCCGCGTGTTCCTCATCCAATCGCTTCCGGGTGGAAGCTATAGCAGTGGCGAGGCTTCCACATTGTCTCGTGCAGTACTTCGTTTGACGCGCCGTTTTCTTAATGTAATATCTGGCACAGCGCGCGCATGGACCGCCAAGCCTGTCCCATTCCGGATGGAGCGTCAACGTATAGAACAGCGTCAAGGCCACCCCCTCTGCCGACACCCTATACTTCCCATCTCGCCCTTTTTCCTTCTTGTCTTCTGATATGGCTGGGGAAAAGACCAAGTGTGCTCTGCCAGTGTCAGTTGGGACCCACTGCACTTTCAAGCTCTCCCTCATGTCCCGAAATAGCGGGCCATCCGCAAACATCATATTCATGAGGTTCGGGCCTGATTCTTGCCAGGTTACTATCAGTTGGCGCAAGGCCAACTGCAGCTCTGGGCCGTCCTCCCCGTTTAGGACATGGCAAACGTCTTCTAGCTCCTCCACGGACAATCGGTTAAGAACGAGAGGGTCGCGTGATTTCTTTTTCCGCGGCATGATTTCTTATAGTACGACATGTACTGATTAGCAAATAAATAATTCTGTACCACAAGTTCCAAATCTTTCACAATGAGTACACAAAGAAGTTTGCGCAAAATATAAGGATAGGCCCGGTGGAGGACTACCGTCACTGGTGATTGTTTCGAAACTGATCAGATGGACACACGTTCTGCATTCTAAGCCGGAGAGGATTGGATATGCCCTCTCGTAACCGTAACGCACCATCAGCCTACATCAGGAGATCTCATGCCCGGTACGGAACGCAGCGACTTGTCCATCGCCTACAGGAACGTGGATGCATTACGCCCATATGAGCGCAATGCGCGGACCCACTCAAAACGCCAGATCCGCCAGATCGTCGACAGCATCAAGGAATTCGGATTCACCAACCCAGTCCTGATCAATCCGGACGCCACCATCGTCGCCGGACATGGGCGGGTGCTGGCCGCAAAGCAAATGGGAATGTCCGAAGTACCGACGATTTGCCTGAGCGACCTCACCCCCAATCAGCTCAGGGCCTACGTAATTGCCGATAACCGGTTAGCAGAAAAGGCTGGATGGGACGAATCAATACTCAAGATTGAGCTGCAGCACCTGCTCACGCTTGAGGGCCTGCTCGACGTAACTGTCACCGGGTTTGATATGCCCGAAATCGATTTCATGCTCCAAGGTGATGAATCGAAAACGGACCTCGATGATTGCATTGAAGATCATTTTCGCGGATCACCGGTAAGCCGCCTGGGCGATCTTTGGATTTTGCGGAAGCACCGCGTACTTTGCGGCAGCACGATCGAGGAGTCTTCCTACAAGATGTTAATGGGGAATCACCGCGCCAACGCGGTCTTTGTTGATCCGCCTTATAACGTGCGGATTGATGGGCATGTGACCGGCAATGGAGCAATCCAGCATCGCGAGTTCGCCATGGCCGCGGGGGAAATGAGCAAGCACGAATTCACTTCCTTTCTCGAGTCCAGCCTGGGCCTGCTTGCGCGCTACAGCCAGAGCGGCTCGGTGCATTATGTCTGCATGGACTGGCGACACATGGGCGAACTCCTTGCTGCCGGCGACCGCGCTTACAGTGAATTACTAAACCTATGCATCTGGTCCAAAGACCGGGGCGGGATGGGATCCTTCTACCGCTCGCAGCACGAACTGGTCTTTGTCTTCAAGAACGGCAAAGGCGCCCATCGCAACAACGTCCAACTAGGCAAGTACGGAAGGAACCGCACCAACGTCTGGCAATACCCCAGCGTTAACACTTTTTCAAAGCAGGGTGATGAAGGGAATCTGCTGGCATTGCACCCGACCGTCAAGCCAATTGCCTTGGTCGCAGATGCGCTGCTCGACTCTTCCGCCCGGGGTCAAATTGTTCTCGATGCGTTTCTCGGCTCCGGCACCACGCTCATGGCGGCCGAGAGGGTCGGTCGCGTGTGCCACGCGATCGAGTTAGACCCACTTTATGTGGATACGGCAATTCGTCGCTGGCAACGGTACACCGGAGATACTGCGGTGCATTGCGAGACCGGGGAAACTTTCGATGAATTGGAGGTCAAACGTGCCTGATCACGACGAGGAAGTGGGCTACGGTAGACCGCCCAAGAGCACGCGCTTCAAAAAGGGGCAGTCCGGCAATCCCAAAGGGCGGCCAAAAGGAGCAAAGAACCTGGCTAGCATCGTCGCTCAAGTCTGCCGGGAGAGGGTACGAGTGAAGGGAGAGAATGGAATCTTCTACATGACAAAGTTAGAAGCGATTATGAAGCAGCTGACGAATCAGGCCGCACTAGGAGACATAAGAGCCACGCGGATGTTCCTCGCAATGTTCAGCATGTTTCCCGAGATTAAGGAGCCTGAGCCCGAGGATTCGGACATCTACATACAATTTTTCGGTGTTAAGGACGGTAAACCTACTGGGATGGGAGACGACGAAGAGGTAGTCACTATGCCGCTGGAGGAGTTCGAAAAGATGCCTCACAGCGATTAGGCCTGGGGCGCGCCAACTGGCAATGGATGTAGCGATTGGAGCAGTTGCTGCTGATTCGTACGCGTGAACAAATGCTCCTATGTTCATCAGCAAGCACCATCACACACGCAAAGAGGGCTGTCGCCCGAAACAGCCCTCTTTGCATTTCAGCGCCAACCAAATTCTGTGTCGAATGCCTCCGAGCTTTGCCCGCAATAGTCAGCACTAGCCGGCGTAAAACATGAAAAGTAAAGCGAGAGAACGTGCTTGACTGTCTGCGCAGGCAGAGCGTCAATGTGCTGTGCGCTATATATAAGGATGCAATCCGAAAATGGACGTCTCTGAACTCCTCAAGACTCTGCCCGGAATGGACAAACCCGCTCTATGCAGGAAGTGGCAGGAACTTTTCAATAAAACCGCGCCAAAACATCTACGCAAGGAATTCATGGTGCGCATTCTGGCGTACAAGATCCAGGAAAATGTCTTCGGAGGCCTCAGCACTACGACCCGACGCCGGCTGAGGCAGATCGCTATTTCGCTCGAAAACGGGAATAGCAAACTAAAAGTAGACCAGCGTCCGATCAAACCTGGAACACGCCTAATTCGCGAATGGCGGGGCAAGACCCACACTGTCTCAGTCGCCGAAACCGGCTTCGAATTCCAAGGCAGCCGATACCGCAGCCTGTCGGAAATTGCCCGGCTGATCACCGGGACTCGCTGGTC
>JANXPR010000167.1 GCA_025357215.1 Acidobacteriaceae bacterium
AGCCGCTTCAGTTCCGCCACGGATCGCATGCGCCGGCCCAGCGCGCCGACGGCGTAGTCGTAGAGGGTGTTTTCGTCGTAAGTCTTCTTGGGACGTTTGAAAGGCATGGCGGTCTCAGGGAGAAGAATAACAGAACAATAATGATGGGCCGCGAGAGAAAAAGATTGGCCGCGAATTCCGCGAATAAAAACGAAAATTGCTATAGCGAATATAATACGATAGAATGCGATAGTGCTCCAGAGCGCGGAAGGCACGATCTTTGACAAATTGGAATAGGTGGCAGATCTGGCCGTCTTCAGGCAAGGTTTGTATTGATCAGAATGCAAACATCCACTGAAGAACGCCGCCGAAAAGAAGGCCCAGATTCGGGGCCAAAATCAGGGCAATTTGGCGGTTCGACCGTGAGGTGACCGTTCGGTCGAATTGCTTGTTCTCTTTTGTTTGCAACAAAGCCCTTTAAGGGGGGTGGGGTGCTGCTAAAACGTTGGCGAGTTGGTTACGGTAGCTGAGCTTCAAACTGGTGGGCATCAATCCTTCAATGCCTTGCGCGGAAGCAAGAGATTGGGCCGCGAATTCCGCGAATGAACACGAATCAAATTAAATTCGCGTTTTTTCGCGATTACTCGCGGCCCGAAGCGTTTCTATCTTCCTGAAATAAACCCGGCCTGCTCCATCTGCTCGCGGGCGGCGTCTCCGGTGGAATGGATGCCCTGCACTTTGAGCTTGAAGTCGTCTGGGTTGCTGGCGTTTTCGAGGGCGGTTTCGTAGCTGACCAGGCCTTGCGAGTAGAGATCGTAGAGCGACTGATCAAAGGTCTGCATGCCGTATTGAGACGTGCCGGCGGCAATGGCTTCATGGATCATGCGGGTTTTTTCTGGGACCATGATGCACTCGCGCACGAACGCCGTGGAGATCAGCACTTCGCAAGCCGGGACGCGGCCTGCTCCGTCCGCGCGTTTCACCAGGCGTTGGCTGACGACGGCGCGCAGCGTGGCTCCAAGCTGCATGCGGACTTGTTTCTGTTCCGGCGGCGGAAACACGGCGATGATACGGTTGATGGTTTCCACGGCGTCCAGGGTGTGCAACGTGGAGAAGACCAGGTGACCGGTTTCAGCGGCGTGCAGCGCGGTGGAAATCGTCTCCAGATCGCGCATTTCGCCGACCAGAATGACGTCAGGATCCTGACGAAGACTGGCGCGCAGCGCCGACGCGAATGAAGGCGTATCCACTTCCACTTCGCGCTGGTTCACGAAACCTTTTTTGTCGCGATGCAGAAATTCGATTGGGTCTTCAATCGTGATGATGTGTTCCGGACGGCTGGAATTGATGCGGTCCAGCATGGCGGCCAGCGTAGTCGATTTACCTGAACCGGTAACGCCGGTGACCAGGCACAACCCGCGGGCTTCTTCGCACACATGCTCGATAATTTTGGGAAGATACAGTTCTTCCAATGCGCGGATCTTCGTCGGGATCACGCGCAGTACCAGTCCAACGTTGCCGCGTTGCTGGAACACGTTCACACGGAAGCGACCGAGTCCGGCCACGCCGTACGCCATATCCAGTTCGGCCTGTTCTTTGAATTTTTGTTTTTGCCGGTTTGACATCATGCTGAACGCCATGTTCAACATGTCTTCGGCGGAGATGCGCGGCTGATCGGTAAGGGGAACAAGTTCGCCGTCAACGCGGACGTGAGGGTAGTTGCCGACTTTCAGATGCAAGTCAGACGCTTTGCGCTCCATGGCAATGCGAAGCAGATCATCAATATGCATAGTGCACTCTTCACCAGAAACTGGGTTTTAAGGCGAATCGCTTCGCCCAAGGCCGGACCACTTGGACCAGTGATCGCAACGTATCACGGGTCTGGTGGGAAGACAATGAGGCGATCCGCCGGAGCAGAACCTCTCCAGTTAACCGCCAGCTTTGCCTTGCCGGCTCTCGCAACAGGGCCGTAAAGCTTTTACCTTCAAGAGTGTACGGCGATTGGCCCTGGACTACAATGTTACTGATGACACAGAACGTCAATTGTCCTCGCGTGGTGGTGGTTGGAGCGGGTTTTGCCGGGATTAACGCCGCCAAAGCCCTGGGACGTACGGCCGTGAAGGTGACGCTGGTGGACCGCAAGAACCACCACACCTTCCAGCCGCTGCTTTATCAGGTTGCACTGGCGGTGCTTTCCCCTGCGGAAATAGCCTCTCCCGTAAGGGCCGTTCTGCGCGGCGCCCGCAACGTTGAAGTCCTGCTGGGCGAGGTCAGCGGCTTTGACCTGGACGCCCGTCAAGTGCGGATCGAAGGCGAAGGTGACAGTCCGGCCATTACCTTGCCCTATGACTACCTGATCGTCGCTTCCGGAGCCACCCACGCATACTTTGGACACCCGGAATGGGCGGAAGTCGCGCCTGGGTTAAAGACCTTAGAAGACGCCATTGAAATTCGCCGCCGCGTGCTCATGGTTTTTGAGAATGCGGAACGTGTCGCCATCGCCGGCAACGTGGGACCGCCGCTGAACTTTGTGGTCATCGGAGCGGGACCAACCGGCGTGGAACTGGCCGGCGCCATCGCCGATATTTCCAAACGGTACATGGAACACGATTTTCGCGAGATTGATCCCAGCAAGTCGCGCATTACTCTGCTGGAAGGCGGTCCGCGCGTGCTGGCCAGTTATCCGGAGGATCTTTCCGCCAGCGCCGAGCAGCAACTGCGAGATATGGGCGTGGAAGTCCGGACGAATGCCATGGTTACCAACGTTGAGCCTGGATGGGTGACGGTGGGCAAAGATCCAGTCAGCAAAGAAAAGATTCCGGCTACGGTTACGCTGTGGGGCGCAGGTGTGTCGGCGTCGCCTTTGGGGAAAATGCTGGGCGTGTCGGTGGACCGTGCTGGACGAGTGATCGTGGAGCAAGACCTGACTGTGGCCGGACATCCGGAAGTATTTGTGATTGGCGATCTGGCGGCTGCGCCGCTGCATCCGGCAGGGCCATCACATGTTGACGACGCGACGAATTCGCAGACCACTCCAGCAGGGAATTCGTCGCCGCAAAGTGGTGCGCCGCCAGCGAAGTCAGCTCCGGTGCAATTGGTCCCCGGCGTTGCGCCAGCCGCCATCCAGATGGGCAAGTTTGCCGCGCGGCAGATTAAGCGCTCGGTTGCCGGCAAACCGCGTGAGACCTTCCACTATCTGGACAAAGGCACCCTGGCCACCATTGGCCGCTCCCGTGCCGTTGGCTACGTTGGCAAGCTCCACATCTCAGGTTATTTCGCGTGGCTGGCGTGGCTGTTCATCCACGTGTTTTTCCTCATCGGCTTCCGCAACCGTTTTATGGTGATGATGGAATGGGCTTGGGCTTACATCTCATATAAGAGCAGCGCGCGGCTGATTACCGGAGAAGAAGAAAGCAAACCGGCGCAGCCTAGGGCGAAGGCGGGGTAAGGTTGGCACGTGGCGCGATACGGGGCGTGTCTTGCAACTTGGTCTGACAATACAGAACAGATTGAGTTGCGGTCGTGCTCGTATTTTTTGGGAATCACGATTTTAACCCCTGTCATCTTGAGCGGAGCGACGCTGCGCAGCGTGGCGTCGCGTAGTCGAAAGATCCAGAGAATGCTGAGGTCTTCATTGCTGCTTCAAGGAGTTCTCACAAGGCATTTGCTGCCAGCTTGTTTTCAGCTCCCGCGAAGAACCTCCTCCATATCCACCGGATGACTCGCCAGCCCATGGCCGAGAAGATAGTCATGGTGGCCATCCAAAGCAGGATTGCCGGTAAGCGGAAAAGCAAGCCAGTC
>JANXPR010000168.1 GCA_025357215.1 Acidobacteriaceae bacterium
CCGTGCCTTTAAAGTTGATCAAGTGGGCCGCAGCACCAATGCCCGCGGTTTCTTCGCTCGATACTCCGCGATAGCCGAAGTCGTGCAGCTTGAAATCAATCAACGTCGGATCGCCCGAGCGCTCCAGCGCTGTCATGAAAATCTTGCGGATACCCCGCGACAAAGTCGCCACGGTAATCGGATACCAGACTTTCAGTAGCAGTGTCTCCAGGTAATTCGTAAGCCAGAAGCATTTCGGATCGGTATTCTCAATCGTCATCAGGACGTTCTGCACATCCACGATGCTGCCTTCTTCCACCGCTCTGATCTCCACCGGCAATTTCCCGCCATGTTCGCGGACGATATGCATCCAGCCTTCGCCGTTGAACATGCCCGGTCCAAGATGCTGGTCCACGAATTTCTGCGCTTCGTGGACGTCACCTTCCGTCACCACGGCGCCGGCCAGATATTTTTGCAGGTAATATTGCAGGCCAAAGAAGACCACCTGGCCAAACATGCCGCCGCGTGATTCAAGATAGCTGTAGACCTTCTCGGTCCCGGGCGGATACTGCTTCCAGTGCGTGAACTTATAGCTGTCAGTTTGCAGGATGAGATTGTGGGATTCGGTCCGGAGCATCGCCTTGCATGATCTCATGCGCGGGGGCTCATGAGCAACGATCAAGGCGCAAACGTTTTTAGCAGCGCTGCTGGTCTTTACTTTTGGTGGCCGTCGAGTTTCGCCAGCTTCTGGTCCAGCTCGTGCAACGCTTGTTGCAGTGATTGCTTGTAGCGCTCGTTTGTCGCGGATTCCATCTGATGCAGGATGTATTTGCGGGAAAGTTCCAGGCTTTGCACTTCCCGCTGGATTTGTTTTTGCTCTTCGCTGCGTTGCTCTTGGGGCTTGGGGGCTTTTTCGCCTGCGCTCTCCATTTGCGACTCAACGGACTTGCTTTCCCATCCTTTTGCCATGCGGTAATTATAGGCCGCTGGGCTTCCTGGGAAAATACCTGCAAAAGCAAACGGCCCATCTCTTTCGGGATGGACCGTTTGTTACATTCGGCGCCTAAGCCAGACCGGCCTTGTCGCCAAGCGCTCCTGGCGGTCGAGTGCATTTCTACATCTGGTTCTTGAGCGAATATCCCACGGACACGGTAAAGCGCTGTGCGCGCGGACCGCTGAATTCCACGTTGTTGCGCACAAAATAGACATGCGCTTCCGGACGGATAAAGATACTGTTGGTCACGTAGAATTTTAGCCCGCCGCCCACGTGCGTCGTAAGGTGATTGCTGCTGCTGAAATTGGTGCAACCAGTGAAGGTGCCGCAGCTGAGAAACGGCGTATAGAAGCGGATGCTCTCCATGCCGATGCCGCCTTGCAATTCCGCCTGCACTCTTTTGGTGATTTGCGGGCCATAAACCGCGTTGAAGTCATAAAAGAGCGGACGGTAGGGTTGCTGGAAAATGTCTACGTTCTGGTTGACTCGCCATGAAGCAGCCATTCCCACGCCAATGCCCTTCTTGAATAGAAAATCTCCGCTCAGGGTTGTATAACCGCCGCCGCTGATGGTTTGCGGGAAGTGGTTGATCGTGGTGGTGGTCAGTGCATCGCCGGCGGAGGCGGGTTGACCGGTAAGGGTGCCGATGCCAAACGCCACATCCAGTTGCTGGGCTTGTGCCGCGCTGGCCGTGAATAAGATTAAGCAAAAAGCCGAAACTACGAGCAATAGTCTTTTCAAGGTAGTCTCCAAGCATTGTGCGGTATCGGCGGGCTCGTGTGTTCTCTCGCCCTGTACCTTTACCTTTAGTCTGCGATTATCCCTCCGCCCGGCGCCCATGTCTACCAAAGGTTCGCTCTCGGACAAAAGGAACCAAGCCTGATACCAACACTGGTCAGAAGCAAAAGTTGCTCGCTTTGGTTGCCCAACTTGCAATCTATTTACTCGCTCGCCTGTTATTCTGGAAGGTGAACTTCTCCTGCCGGGCGATTCTCTTTGATCTGGATGGTGTCCTGGTGGATTCCACTCCGGCCGTGGCCCGGGTCTGGGGACGGTGGGCGCTTGCACATTCTCTCGCGCCAGACATGGTCATTGCCACCGCGCACGGCCGCCGCAGCATCGAAACCATCCGCAAAGTCGCTCCACAGTTGGACGCTGCCGCTGAAAATGTTCACGTCGAGCGCCTGGAAATCGCGGAATGGGAAGGCGTGACGGCGCTGCCCGGAGCTGCTCATATTCTGGCATCCTTGCCGCCAGACCGCTTTGCCATTGTCACTTCGGCCACCCGGTCCCTGGCCATCGCCCGCCTGGGTTATGCTGGCCTACCCGTTCCGCAAAACATCATCAGCGCCAATGACGTGGTCAACGGCAAGCCTTCTCCCGAACCTTACCTGAAGGGCGCCGGGCCTCTGGGAATTGCGCCGCAAGATTGTCTGGTCTTTGAAGACACGCCGGCTGGGATTGCCGCCGCCCACGCCGCTGGCATGCGTGCTGCGGGACTGGTTACAACTTATCCCGCTGACGATCTCCGGCAAGCCGATGCCCTGATCGCATCTCTCTCCGAAGTTCACCTAGCCATGACCTCTGACCGGCTCACCGTCACCTTCACGCTTTTGGCGGCTGGCCACCGGACTTCCTGATCGTTTCCAGCGGCACGCCCAACCAGCTCGCGAGCACAGCCTCAATCGCTTCCCTGGTCACCACGCCCGCCAATCCGGGCTTGATCTGGTGCTTCGTCTCCAGCGCGGCCAATTTTTCGCGCGCCTTGCGTTCGTCGTCGGAATAAAGACGCGCCTTCTCAAACTCATGGTTGGCGATGCAACTTTCCATCCGGCCCTTGAGGTGATGTATTTTCTTCCGCAATTCTTTGATCTCCTCCGGCAGGCCGGGCTGATGCGTCTTCACGTAAGCCGCGGCCTCGTCCACCAGGTCGAGTGCTTTGTCCGGAAGCTGGCGGTCTTTCACATGGTCGACCGTACAGCGAATCGCATGGTCCAGGACTCCTTCCGCATAGATCACGGAGTGAAAAGTTTCCAGATAAGATTTCATTCCTTGCAGCACTTGCAGGGTTTCTTCTTCGCTCGCCGGCCGCACTTCAATCTTGGAAAAGCACCGTGCCAGCCAGCGGTGTCTTTTCATCGCCCGGACGTAAACCCTTGGAGTTGCGGCGCCGACGCATTGAATCCTCTTCGCCAGCAGCAACGGCTTCAGCACTTCGGCGGCGTCCGGCGTTCCCGACACGGCCGGACGCGCCAGAATCTCAAACATTTCATCCATGAAGAACACGCTCTCCTGGTCTGCCGTCAGCCATCGCGGAAAGTGTTTCAACACCGCATCGGGTTGTGCCGCGGCAGCTGACAATATTCCGGCAAGATCCAGGGCGGTGATCGTCTTATTAGCCAGAAAAGGCGGCGCGGCGCCCTCTTCGATCTGATGGGCCAACCCGGCCACAATACTGTGTTTGCCTACACCGTCATCACCCACCAGCACGGCACAGTTCTTGGTGGCACGGCCCAGGACTTGCGTCAGTCGCAAGATTTCGTTGCTTC
>JANXPR010000184.1 GCA_025357215.1 Acidobacteriaceae bacterium
ACGGGCGTTACCGAGCAGTCGCCTGTCGCGCCGTTATAGCAGCGCATCGACGTCCTCAGTGGTTGGGAAAGATTCGAGCCTGAGTATTCAACCCGCGCAGTCTCCAACACTTTTGTGTCATATAACCACCCGAGCGCAAGCGAATTGCAAGAACTAAATGGACAGTAGACTGCAAAGTGCTGCGGAACCACGAAGAAAGCCTTTGTTACATCGCCATTGGGCTTGACCACCTGCGTATTCGAACTTGTTATCGTGCAGAATGGTGTTGAAGAACCCGATGCGATCGTTCTTGAATAGGAAGTGGCGCCATCGGATGTCGTCCGAATAAGGGAAGGAATGTACGTCAACCCGGCACAGCCGGATATTCCCGTTGGCGCTGCCACTCCACTCGGATACCCGTACGAGATTACTCCTCCAGAAGGCAGCGTTATCGAAGTAAGAATCGCCGGGCCACCGGACGATCCGGCAACATAAGTGAGTGCACCGTTCTGGTCCGTCAAATAGGTAAAATGATAAGCGCTCCCATCTGGTAGCTGCACGTTATCCAAAAACCCCTGCGTCTCCGTGCTTCCAGAAATCTGATACATCCTGTAATTGAGCGCAATCGAATGAGGTGCGCCTGAGTCATCAAAGTAGGTCAACACGAGCGGGTTGCGTGCAGAAAAATCTGCGTTATATCCCCCGCCTGACAATTGGATCGAAGTGCCAACCGTATCTTGAGCCGTATAGCTAACAATATTGCCGTTACCGTCCGTACACGGAGACAAGCCGGCGCAAACCGCGCCTGGAGCTGAAGCGCCGATGCCAATCGTGTTTCCGTTCGAGTCCTGCAGCCCTCCGACGAACTCGGACGAATGATCGAGCGGAAGAATTGTGCCAGCCGGAGTAGTCACGGTAGTGGGGAAATATCCACTATTCCCAATTTGGAACAAATATCCGGAACCATCAGACGCTTGTGCCGTTAGCCCGTAACTGAAAATATTGTGGCTTGAGCATGTGGTCCCGCCATCTAATACGCTGCGAGAGTTTCCTGGAAAAAGATGGCTATTCCCCAAAAAATCGACATACGTCCACACATAGTCTGTATATGTGTTTAACGAATTAGTCGCACATGGATGGCTCGAAGTTGCCTTTGTTAGATGGCCTGAGAGGTGGCCAATCGACAAGCCAAGGCCTCGGCTAAAGTTCTTGCTAACTCCTCCCGGCCCAACCGCCCAAGGCACGGGCCATGCGGCTGAATCATTCAGGGTAAGAGCAACGTCCGCATCCCGACCTCTTCCTGTTTTACGAAATATGGCTATTCGAAGATGAACATCAAGCGTGCCGACATCGACTGTATCTACGCTTCCATCATAGGCGCCAAATTTCTGAATACCTACACTGGTCTGTGCGGAGCTTGTGTATGATAGGCAGCAAACAAGTACAATCCACGAGGTGGCGCGGGGAAGCCTCTTCAGAAGGTCAAAGGTGCTGCTGATTTGGCTCAGAGCGATGCGAATAATGTAGATGCAATTGGCGAATTTCGAGATGTCGTTCACATGCACCTCACGAACGTTGAAGATATTTCATGGCCTTAAGAGAAGCGGAGGATCGTGACTAACCTGTCATGAAATGAAACCTTCGTCCCGCGAAGTACACCAGTTATCTGCCGACGCCTTCACGCAGACCGCCTACAAGATAAGAAGTCGCTAATTGGAATCTTTAAATCATCCGAGCAAGTATTTGCAATAAGAAAAACGGACAATCCTTTTAGTTCAATGGTAAGCAGATCTCTGAGAATGTATTAGTCCCACACTCGCCGACACCACCTCACTTAAGACACGGTTTGCGGAATGGGTTTTACACAAACAGAAACTTCAGAAGCTCTCCGCTCTTGCAATACTTGGTTACAATGCCGGGCAGGAGAAAAATATCGCTTTAACATCAAGGTCTATTCCCCGTAAGACTCCGCTAAGACATTTCGCTTTCGGTCCATCAATTTATCAGATTCTTGCTACTTTAGAAATGAAGGAGTTATCTGCTGATCAGCTCTGAGGTTTCGAATCTTCGTTGTTGCCGTGAGTTCCCTCCCCTCCAGGGCTGCCTTTATCGGGACGTTATGAGCGGCTCCCAAAAAACTGATACACGGTGAGAACGAGTTTCCGGCAAAATCTAGTACCCAAGGAAGGGGGAATTTGCCGTGAAGGGGAAGCGCTTTTCTGTGGAGCAGATCGTGGGGGTGCTGAAGCAAGCTGAGGTAGGTGTGCCGGTGGCTGAGCTGATCCGCCAGGTGGGGATCTCCGAGCAGACACTGTATCGCTGGAAGAAGCAGTACCAAGGGCTACAGACCTGACGTGACCGGCCGTTTTTGTACCAAGTGGAATGAGAGAGAATCCATTTGGAGGAGAAGCGGTCCTGGCGATGAAGAGGTACAAGCCAGA
>JANXPR010000233.1 GCA_025357215.1 Acidobacteriaceae bacterium
ACCCTGCGAAGGTTGCTGATCTGTTGAAACCGCTCGATCCCCGGCTCATGCGCGTGTACCCGGTGAGTTCCACCGTTAATAAGGTGGAGAACGATGGGCCCGAGTGCGCGGAGGAGTCAACCTTGGAAGGCTCAGAACAACCACGTCTATTTTAGGGTTTCATCATTATCTATTCTTGGCAAATCACATAGCCATTTGCATTAACTTCGTTGCAGGCTGAAAAAAAGGACGTAAGGAGCCAATATAGCTGTACAAAATGCGCCCTTGGTCAGGTCAATTGCACCACCCGAAGTGGCCTTAGGGGTTCATCTTGACCTTGTAATGCTCTCAATATGGACGAGGCAAACACCTGAAGCATCAAAAGGAAATGTTTTTGATTTTTCAAAACTACACCTTACAATAAACATACAATGAATTCCGGCATCGCATGCTATTGAGGCAGTCCGGGCATTGTGCGACTTACCGCAAATCAATAACTTGCGCGTTTTCAGAGTTCACAAATTTTCGAGCCCGACTAGCTCCACCAATAAATCTCTGAAAAGAATGGCAGTTGCGGGAATGTTGTACGATTTCGTGAGCTAAATTGAAATCCAAGTCCCTAAAAAAAGCAGTTCTAGGAGTCTGCTTGAAAACTGTTCGACTAGTTCCATCATTCAGAGTCGGTAGAGAGAGCCGGATGCTCCGGTCAAGACGTTCGCAGTAGACGCCGATCCGGGGCGGCCAATCTGATTCGCGTGTGCTGTTGATACGTCCCGAACGTGGCCGCGCAACCTTGTTGCCGTAAAAACTCGGATGGCCCGCGTCAGTGATCGACTGGATGAGATTAACTCCGGAACGGGATCTTTTCGTCTCGGACCTGTCGCCGTGGATTGCGGCGCCGAGGCTCGCTGGCTTCGCGAGGGCGCGGAACTTCGGAGTAACTGCTGCCAGGCAAGCCAGCGGTTCCCTCCGCTGCTGGAGTGGCGATTCCAAAGGGGAACCACAGTGTGAACATAGAACCTTCTCCGATTTTACTCACGCAGTCGATGGTGCCATGATGGGCGCGAATGATCGCTTCGGCGATAGCGAGTCCAAGTCCTCCGCTGCGGCTTTCTTCGTTGGGATCTGGCGCAGCACGATAAAAGCGCTTAAATATATGAGGCAGATGTTCGTCTGCAATGCCCAATCCCTGGTCGCGCACCACGACCTGTAGCCGGCCGTCGGTGACTCTTATCGCGACCGTGATGGCCGCGCCGGCGGGCGAGTATTTGATCGCGTTTTCCAGAAGTATTAGGAACAACTGTCGCAGCAATGCCTGATCACCTGCGAATGGCACTTCACTCCAGTCGGTCCTCTCTATCTTGATACTCTTGCGCCGGGCGACCGGGGCAGCAACGCCGCAAGCTTCTTCAAGGACCTCATCAAGGTTGAGGGGTTCTACCGACAACCGCAGCTGCCCCGCATCGGCCATGGACAAGGTAAAAAGGCCCTCGACGATCCTGGTCAAGGCCGCGAGTTCTCCATCGATGATACGTAAAGTGGCCCGGTACTCCTGCGGAGATCTCTCCTGTTCCGTAAGATAATGAGTCTCGCCGCGCAGCACAGACAGGGGAGTGCGCAATTCATGTGACGCATCCGAGACAAACTGGCGCAACTGGCGGACCACGGCGTCCACGCGTTTGAAGAGGAGATTGAACGTTCCGGCAAGCTGGCCAACTTCGTCATCTGGATTGACCACCGGCAAAGGAGCGAGCGGGCTTGTATTGCTTGGATCAGAAATCGTCTCAATGAGCGCCGCGACGCGCCGGGTAAGGTCCGTAATGGGCCGAAGTGAGCTTCCAACGTACCATGCGGCAATCGCGGCGGTCGT
>JANXPR010000249.1 GCA_025357215.1 Acidobacteriaceae bacterium
AGCATGGATCGGATGCTTGGGATCCAGCGGCAAAAACGGCAGCTCGGTAGCGTCAATCTTGAGCAGCGCCAGGTCCGTATCTTTGTGGACGCCTACAATTCTCGCCGTAAAAGTTGTCTTCTGATCGTCAGGACCTTCGCCCGGCTTTGCGGCACCGGTCACGACTACTTCCACCCGTCGGGCACCAGAAACCACGTGCGCGTTGGTCACGATGTATCCGGTGGAATCAACAATCACTCCGGAGCCCAGCTTGTCCTGACGGCCAACCAGCGCGGCCTTGCCGCCCTGCGCGTCTTCCAACGGACCAAAACCTTCCACGTGGACTTCCACCACCGCCGGTGACACCTTGGCGATCAGCGATTCCAGCGACGCATTGAACTGTTTGAGCAAATCCATCTGGGCACGCGACTGCGGCGAAGACTGCGTGGCTTGGTGGTCATGTTCTACGGCAGTGATGGGCTTGGTGGCGGACTTCTGGGCTACGGAATTCGAGGCGGAGAGGAGGAGGAAGAAGCAGGCGGCGGTCAGAACCAAAAGCCGAGTGCGGGTACCATGGTTTGGCCTGGGAAATGCAAGACGCGGGAACGCGACGGAGCTCTGAGATACGGAGCTCTCAGATACGGGGCTCTCAAATACGGGGCTCTCAAATACAGCCGCACCGGTCAAGGCACGGCGGGGAGACGCGTCTTGCGTTATTTCCTGCGTCTGTACTCCCTGGGTATTAGCGTCCGACATTTTTCGCTTCCTCCAACGATTTTTCTTCCAGAAATTTTTAGGCGGAGCACGTGCGTCCAAGAAACATTAACTAGTGTGGGTTCAAATAATTCCAACTATTTGGTCTCAGCCGACTGGATTTAAGATGCGCGGCGCAGGAAAAGGAAGCAAGATGAAACGTGAATACTACCGGATTCGGATTCTCAGAGCCGCGAACCCGTGCGCGGCGAGCAGATAGCAGACCAGGGCCGTGCCTCCCATCACCGGGAACATCAGGGCCAGCGAATACAGCGCGCTGACGATGCTTCCCGGCGGTTGATCCTGACGAACGATTGGACTGGCAGACATTTTGCTCTTCCCGTCGATGCGTAAGTTGCTTGCTTCTCTGAAGAAAACAGCCGAGAGAAATATGTTCTTCAGTTGTAGATGCGTGGGAGAAAAAGTAGTTGTTGCCAGGATGTAAAGTCTCGCGCAGAAAGTGGGTTAAGAGTTGTTAATGGGAATACAAGACCACCAAAGCACAGGACGGCGTATCCCGGGCCACCCTCTGCGTTTCCGCAAAGCGGCTCCCCGAGCCCACGTGCTATAACTGACATTTCATTCATGTCCACGAAGATTTCCAGACAGCCCGGTCAGCCAGTCATCATCGCCTTTGAAGGGATTGATGGTTCCGGCAAGACGCGCCACATCACCATGCTGGAAGATGAACTGAAGCAAGGCGGCAAGAAAGTCGCTAACCTCTCGTTTCCCGCATATGACGAGTTTTTTGGCGTGGAGCTGGGCAAGATCCTGAGCGGGCGCCACAGCCTGGGCGCTGACCGGCTGGACGCCAAGTCCATGGCGCTGTGGTATGCCATGGACCGCTGGAACGTTTTCCGCAACAGCAACTTCAAGGACCTCGACTTTGTGTTGCTGAACCGCTATACGCTCTCCAGCGCCGTCTACCAGTCGGTACGCGCGGAAGCCGGCCAGATGGAAGAAACCACCAATTGGATACTGGAACTGGAACACGGCCAGCTTGGACTTCCCCAACCCGATCTGTACATCGTGCTGGACGTGATCCCCGCAACGGCGCAGAAAAACGTGAAACGTAAAGGCGCGCGGGCATACTCCGAGAAAAAGCTCGACCTCTATGAGCGTTCGTCCAAGCTTCTGGCCGCCGCCCGGCAACGTTACCTTGACCTGGCTGCCCGCTTGCCCAACATTCGCGTGATCCCATGCATGCAGAACGAAACCCAGATGAAGTCCATGGACGAAGTTCATCAGGAGATCATCGATTGTCTGACGGCATGCGGCGTGTCGCTGACCGCCAGCTAACTTTTATAAGTATGGATTTCGCCCAACCGAAAGCCTTGCATCCCGGCCTATTGTTCGCTATAGTCTGCGCATTGTGGTCGAGCAAACTCATTAGGGCAAAACACATTCCCCCGCTGCCTTGCGCAGCGGGATTTTTTTGCCCGAAGCCCAACGGTATGATGTCTTAAAGAATGCAATCCTAAGGAATAGCCCGGACCATGCGTCCCGCCAAACCACAATCCGGCCAGCCCACTGACCGCAAGAGCGGCAATACAGAAGACCGCGAAAGCGGTCGCGAGATAGTCGACAGCAAAAGCGGCGGCAACGTAGACTCCCAGCGCGCACTGCTGGTCAAAGCCCGCCGCGTCATCGTCAAGCTGGGGAGCGGAGTGGTCTGCAACGCACAGCATGAATTTGACCAGGACCACGTTTCACAACTTGCGGTGAGCATTGCCGCGCTGGTACGCGACGGACGCCAGGTCGTGCTGGTCAGTTCCGGAGCCATTACTCTGGGAGCATCCGAACTCGGAGTCCACCGCAGCAGGCTGCGCGACGCCAGCGTTAACCGCGCCTGCGCCGCCGTGGGCCAGTGCAAACTGATGGACGCATACGCCGAGGCTTTTGGTCCGCACAAACTGATTCCCGCACAGGTGCTGGTAACCGAAGATGACTTCACTGACCTGAACCGCTACCTCATCTTGCGTCAGACATTTGAAAAGCTGCTAAAGCTGGGCGCGGTGCCGGTGGTCAACGAAAACGATACGGTCACCAATATCTATACTGAGCAGGCGCCGGTGTTTCGCGACAATGATCGCCTGGCGGCGCTGGTCCTGAGCAAACTGGACGCCGAAGCGTTGGTCCTGCTTTCGAACGTTGACGGCCTCTTGCGCACCGTGGATGGCACGCCCGATCCCGGTAGCGTTGTCCCTATCGTCAAGGAAATTTCCGCTGCCATCCGCGGCTCTGCCAGCGGCAAGTCCGCCACCGGACGCGGCGGCATGACCGCCAAGCTGGACGCAGCCGCCATCGCCATGCAAGCCGGCGGTCTGGTGGTGATCGCCAACGGAAAAACGCCGGGCATCCTGGAGCGCATTTTTTCCGGCGAAGATATCGGCACACTTTTTCTCCCCGGTGAGCGTCTGGCCGGCAAACGCCGCTGGCTGG
>JANXPR010000331.1 GCA_025357215.1 Acidobacteriaceae bacterium
GGTCAACATGCCCAACCTGCGCTTGACCGACGAAGAAACCAAAGCCCTCATCACCTTCCTTAAAGATCCCTCCGCCAAACCCGCCGTCCACGAGACGGGTGATAAAGCGGGAAACAAGGTCCCGGAACCAGCACCATCGCATCCTTAGGGTGAAAGCTGGGAAGTTAAGATTTGTCAGGGTGGTGTTTGCTACTTGAAAATGCGCGGGGATCGCTACAACCAAGCGGAGAAAAAACCGCTCTAGCTGGCGGCGGGAAGATATTGCGGGTTGCTCAGGAAGATCTCAGCATCAAAGCGGCCAACCGCCTGACAAGGCGCGCCGGCATGGTAGTTCATTCCTGCGCGTTGGCCGTCAAAAGCAATTTCCGTATAGCTCACGCTGCCCACTTCCGGCCGGTGGACGCATACGCTAAATGATCCGCGCACGGGAGCGTGCGCCGCATGCACTTTGCGGAGCCACTCCGCCGATCCGGCATCACGCCGGCGCCAGGCTTCCTGGCAAAAAGCCCCGCGTACCTGAGTGGCCATGGAATCGGAAATTCCCGACGAAAACCAATGGCGCGGCCGCCACGTCCATGGCCGCGATTGCAGAGCACTGCCATCCCATTTCCACTCCGCAATGAGCCGTTCGGCGGGAAAGAACGCGGCCAGCAGAAACGGCATCATGCCGCTGAAGTCGCTTTTTTCCAGTTGCTCAACGGTCTGCCGCATGTTCCCGGCATGAATCAATGACAGGATTACCAATCCCCGGCTGCGCACTCTTGTTCCGGCGTTTGGCCCGCGATTCTGGTTCAGCAGCGCCATTGATATCCCAGCAGCGTTGACGGCGATCCACGTTCCTCCCGTGGCGCCTTCGCGCGGGTAAGCCGCTTCAATGCCGCCGTGCTCCACAACCTTGGGTGAAAGGGCCCGTTCGCGACGCAAACTCTCGTCACGATTCATGCCCAACAAATAACCACCGGGTTTGGGGATAAAAGTAAGCGTGCACATATCGTTTCATCGTAGAGCCGCCAGCAGCGACTCAATCAGCCATCGGATACTTTTCCGACTGCTTTAGATAACCCAGCCACTCACGCAGCACCTCGCCCAGGCTTGCAGTTTTGTTTCCCCGAGCGCGGTTGGCGGCTCCAATTTTGTAAACCAGGTCCCATTGCCGGTACAGCACCGCGTACGCTTCGCTCAACGAGTTGCGCGCATCGTAAATGCTGGTGGCCTCGGATGACGCGCCGTTCAATTCGATGATCGTGAACCGGCCGTCGCGTAAGTCTTCTTCGCTCGAATACCGCACGTCATACCGGCCAACATAGAAGCCTTCCAGCTTCTGTGATATTTGATCGATCTTTTGCGATAAGGTTGCGGATAAAAGTTGTTTCCCGTCTTGAAAGATACACCCTTGGCAGTGGTTGCCGGCTTCCACCAGCCTAACCTTTTCGCCGGACGGGGGAATATTCTGGGCTTTAGCTCCGAGCCGCTTCAGATAAACACCGGCAATCAGCCGTGCGCGGGGATCAGCGTCAATGAGTTCAGCCACCGTACTGCGGCCATCGCCAGTGACCGCGGGGAATATCTTGTCTGTAATGGCAAAAATGCTGCCTTCTGTTTCGCCCGGGATCCGATAGTAAAAAATGCCTGCTTCCAGCGGGCCCGGAGCGTACTCCTGCAACAGGGCTGGAGCGGTAACGCGGCTGAGGTAGTCTTCCACTTGGTCCCAGTTGCGGACAATGCGGAATCCCGCGCCCCGCTGGCCCAGATTCGGCTTGAAGATAAACGGAAACGAAAATTTGTTTTTCGCAACAGCGTTTCTGGTGACCGCAATCCGTTGCGGCAACGACCCAGCTTCAAACAGACGAGCCCTGGCCGTCATCTCCGGCGACGTGGCTTCCAACTGGGCCAGAATTTCTGCCTTGGATTCGCCAACCATTCCGCCAAGTTTCTGGTTGAGGTTGGCGATGGTAGGCAACGCCAGTCCCCGATAGCGAACGCCAAGCCGTAAACACATTGCTGCGACGGGGGCATAAAACAGCCACGCCGGCCAGAATTCCCAACGGGTCCATCTTCCCAGCGCGGCGGAAATCCGCTTCCACTGCGTAGCCAGCACCCCGGATCCCAGAAGTACTGCGGCAACCATGGCAAATGCCAGTTTCACAGACGAGGTCCGCGCACTGATGGTCATTACCGCTCCAAAAACGCTCAGGACCCATAAGGCCGAACCTAAAGCGCTCACGCCAGCGAACTTTCTCAGTGGCATCCCCAAAAATCCGGACGCCACTGTCATGGGCAACCGGCTGCCGGGAATGAACCGGCTCGCAGCCAGAGCGGGAATTCCCCATCGCTGGGAAAACTGTTGCGCGCGTGCCAGCTTGTCCGCTGTCATGCGCTTGGCAAACCATTTCTTGCTCGAAAGTGCCGGACCAAAATACCGGGCCAACCCGTAAAGCCCAAGATCGCCCACGCAAATTCCCAACGCCGCGGAAGAAAGCGCCACCACCGGGCTCAAGACTCTGGCCGACGCCAGTGATGCCGCGCTCAGCAGCGCCGCGTCCTCTGAGACAAATGACCCGGCGAAGATTCCTAGCGCCACTAGCGCCGAATTCACCCAAAGGGAGTCGGGAGTCATGGTTAGCTCGCTGCCTGCGCGCCGCGATAATGCAGCGTAGAAGGCGCAACACCGAATTCGGCTTTCACCGGAACACTCAGGTGCGCGCAAATTAACTTGATGATTGCGAAATGATGGATGGCGTGGCTCACACAAAACGCCAGCTCACGGATAAACGAGCTGGGAAGATGCGTTGGACCATCCGCGGAGTAGCCCACGCTGTAAACCGCTTCGCAACCGCGATCGATCTCGTTCGATTTCAGCGCGCGAAACGACTGAATCAGCATGGTGGTCATCTGTTCCGCACAATCCTTGCTGGTTTCCAGTTCGCGATTGCGGCTGCGATGGTCGTAGTCAATGCGGCCTTCGGACAGGCCTGCTGCCGCGCACAAGAAATGGTCAAGAATGTGACGATAGTGTCCGCCGACGGAGGCGCCGAAAGGCTCGTCCGCGATTTGGGCGTAGAGCTTTGCGTCCATGCCGGCCAGCAGGGTCAAGCCTTGTTCCAGCACATCTTGCGTTGCGGCCATGATTTGTGTGGCAACTTGAGTTTCCAGGATTTTCACAGACGGCCTCCGATCAGCGGAAGCGCCTTGCGCTGAATGAATACGAGCACGCCTGAGCTAACGAATACAGCCACGGCCAGCGCAAAGAGCAATCCGTGGTCGCCCTGAACGTCAATGCCCAGTACAGTCAGGTGGCTCAGGATCGCTCCAACCATCACGCCCATCGCGATCAGTCCGCCAAGCCATGTGGTTCGAGGAATCAGGATCAGGATGGCGGCAATAAGTTCAACCACGCCGGAACCGATGCGTCCCCAGGGCTCCGCGCCGACTTTGGTGAATATGTAGACCGACTCAGGAGCGGCCGTGAACTTAAAGAAGAGCGTCTGAAGCAGAATGGCCGCCGCCACGAAACGGAGCGCCCATGTGATCACGGTTAGGCCCATGTTCCCCGAAGGTGACTGCACCTCTGATTGTGCAAAATTCATCAATTCCTTACCTCGCCTTAACTTGGAGTTAACAGCCGATTGCTATACCTAGGCCATGAGAATCGCGTGGAGAGGAAAAGTTGCAAGCCAATCGCCTGTAACTTTATGGAACAAGTGGAATCTCAATCCCCAGGTCATAGCTATGTCCCTGGTTCCGTCATTCATACGCGAAGCACTACTTCAGAAGGGCTTCCCAACCCGCGGGGTTGGCGGGCGCGAACTGGTATCGCTTCCCTACCGCGCATTTTTGGCTTCTTCCAAAGCCGATCTCAAAGCCGCATTCCAACTGCGTTTCAAGGTCTTTAATCTGGAACTGAATGAAGGCTTGGAGCGCGCGTACCAGACCGGCGAAGACACTGACGAGTTTGACCGCTTTTGTGACCACATCCTGGTCGCCGACGATCGCACCGGCGAGATCGTAGGCACATACCGCCTGCAGACTGGCATGGCTGCCGGGCGCCACATCGGCTATTACAGCGAACGCGAATTTGATTTCGCTCCGTACCGCATCCTTCGTGACGAGTTGGTCGAATTAGGCCGGGCCTGCATTCATCCCGACCACCGCAAGTATGAAGTCCTGATGCTTCTCTGGAAGGCAATCACCCATTACGCCGTGGACAACAAAGCACGCTACCTGATCGGCTGCAGCTCGCTGACTTCGCAATGTCCGCGCGAAGGTTCCGCCGTTTATGAACGTCTGAAACCGACTTTGGTTGCGGATGAGTTTCGCACCCTGCCTTCCGAAGCTTATGCTTTTGAATTGG
>JANXPR010000349.1 GCA_025357215.1 Acidobacteriaceae bacterium
ATCAAAGATTATCCGGCGGAAAAATATTATCGCGATGTAAAACTTTGTACCATCGGCGAAGGCACCAGCGAGATCCAGCGGCTGGTGATTGCCCGGCAGTTGCTGAAAGACTGAAATCAAAACCTTGCCGCTGATTACGCAGATGAACGCTGATTAGCAACAAGCCCGGTAGTTCGCGAAATCTTTGAAGCTGAGAATTTCGACTTAAGTGTCCGACGCCATCACAAACTGGGTGGAGCGCATACGCTCCGGCGAAGTCCGCGCCTTGGCGCGGGCCATCACCATGATTGAGGATTCGCGTCCGGAATCCTTGTTACTCCTCAAGGCCCTTTTCCCCATCACCGGACGCGCCCGCGTGATCGGTCTTACGGGATCGCCCGGCGCGGGTAAGAGCACGCTGGTCGATCAACTCGCCCGGGAATATCGCAAACAGGAAAAGACCGTTGGCGTCATCTGCGTGGACCCCACCAGCCCGTACACTGGTGGCGCGATTCTGGGTGATCGCATACGCATGCAGTCCCACCATGCGGACCCGGGCATCTACATCCGCAGCATGGCCACCCGCGGTTTCCTGGGCGGACTGGCCCGCGCTACCACCGATGTGGCCACAGCCCTCGATGCCAGCGGCAAAGACCTGATCATGATTGAAACCGTGGGCGTTGGTCAGGACGAAGTCGACATCGTCCGCTTGGCGGACGTGACCATTGTGATCCTGGTGCCCGGCATGGGTGACGACATACAGACCATCAAAGCCGGCATCATGGAAATTGCCGACATCTTCGTAATCAACAAAAGCGATCGCGACGGCGCCGAACGCGTGGAACGCGAGATTCGCGCCATGCAGTCCCTGGCCATCCGCAAAGACAGCTGGACTCCGCCCGTGATCAAGACCGTGGCCAGTGAAGGAAAAGGCATCAGCGACCTGGCCGCGGCCATCGTCAACTACGAACAATATCTGCGTGAAAAAGACCTGCTACTCACAAAGAAGATCAGCAACTGGCGGGAGCGTCTAGTGGAAATGCTGCGCGAAGCGTTGCTGCAACGTGTGCTGAACGAACGCCTCACCGAGGCCGACCTTACGCACATGGCCGCGGAGATCGCCGAACATAAGCGCGATCCGTACACGCTGGTGGAAGAGATTGTGGGCGGGTTCGCGGAAACCTCTCACCACGGAGACACGGAGGCACGGAGAAAAGCAAGGGTTGCAGCAGATCAAATTCCTTAGTGTTTTGAGAATTTTCGCTACCAGTCTGAATGCTAAGTGCTAATGACTAAAAACCAAGAGCCAACTGCCAAGAGCCGTTTGCAGCACCCAGGAGCTGTTTCTATGCACACCATCGATCATCTCGGCATCGCCGTTAAATCTGTTGCGCAGGCCCGCAAATTCTACGAACAGCTGGGCATCGAAGTGTGCGGCGAAGAAGAAGTGCCGCACGAAAAGGTGAAGGTAGCCATGCTGGATCTCGGCGAGAGCCGGATCGAGCTGCTGGAACCGACAAGCGCGGACTCGGTGATCGCCAAGTTCCTGGAGAAGCGCGGAGAAGGTCTCCACCACGTGGCGCTGCATGTCCCGGACTTGAAGCAGGCCGTGGCCACGCTCAAAGCCAACGGCGCGCGGCTCATATCCGACGAAATCAAAGTCGGCGCCGGCGGACACCACTATATTTTTGTGCACCCTTCCAGCACTGGTGGTGTGTTGCTGGAGCTGGTGCAGTAGTATTTTTTCATCCCGAGCGAAGCGAGGGAACCCTATCAGAACGAGTTACTACTCAAATGCCACGAGGAAAGCAAAAATACCCAATACCACGCCACATCAACCTACTCGGCATCTCGCAAGAGATGTTTGGCAGATGGCTTGATCGAGTCACCAATGCGCACGTCGTCCGAGACCGGAAGCGCACACACGCGAGGATTCTCCCAGCAGTTTATCGCGAAGCTATCTATCGAGCAGTTTCAGACGGAAGCGACAGGGACTACTACACAGGCGAAAAACTAGACTGGAGACTTCCTCGGTACTTTGCCAAGAATGACGGACGAAACAGAGACGAGCGGCTGGTTCCCACTGTCGACCATGACGGATTGAATACGAAGTCGCCAGTATTTAGGATTTGCTCGCTGCGAACGAACAAATGCAAGAGTGATTGTACTGTTGAAGAGCTACTTGCATTTTGTAAGGCATTTCTCAAACACCAACGAAGACGTGGCTAACGCACGCATGATTTGTGATGATAAGGTTCCCTCGCTCCGCTCGGGATTTCAGAAACGGGTTCTAAGAAACAGGAGGCGACATGATCGCACGCCACTGGCGTCACTGGTTCTGTTTCATCTTTATGGTCTTAACTTGTCTGGTTCTCGCGAGTTCCGCGCAGACAGGAGTAGCGAACAGCAGCGGCGGCAATTCATCCGCTTCTGGTCCGGTGGGCAGCATGGCTACGCTGAATGACTATGTGTTCGCAATGCCGCCAGGATGGACCGGAACGAAATACTCCGATGCACTTGTGCTCATGTCTCCGGCTTCTGCCACCAACGAAAAGTGCGTAGTGAGTGTGTGGCCCATGCGGCCGGCTGGCCCCAACTTGTTGAATGACGCCAACAACGCTTTTCGCGACGTGTACAAAGCCTTTGACTTGAAAAGCATGACGACGCGCGGCACTCAGATGCCTGCTTCCATCGTTCACGGCACATCCGGACAAGGCTGGGAGTATGTCGTCATAAAAAGAGGCGTGGCTCCGCGCGGGTCGCCGGAGAGCCGGCTAGGCTTTGTTTTTGCGGCGCGGCTGAATGACCGTCTGGCGGTCATCTCCGGGGTCGCCAAGGACCCGCTGGTGAGCACGTGCATGGGAGAGCTCGCATCAAATTTCTGGCCCCGGTTTTTCTATAGTTTGAGCTTCAAAAATTGGACCGCGATTGACCAGACCGCGGCAATGCGTAAGAGGATGTCCGGAGTCTGGATCACCGCCACGGCCACCGCGGGTGACCGGATTGTTTTCGCCGGCAACGGGCGTTACGCCAACGCGGCCGCGGCCCAGCAGTACTACCGGGTTAACAGCACGGAGCTGGTAACGACAACGCAGGCCTATTTCGGCAACGGAGCTTACGCCCTGCGGAGCAACGCCATCGCCTTGATCCAGGACGACCGCAAGAATCAACCTGACAACGGGTTCGTCCGCGTAGAAGATGAAAGCAAGGACGAAGGCAGAACCTGGTCAGAGATACTCTATCTTCTGAGAGTCAGCGCAATTGACGGCAAGGATTACGAGGTGGGCTACAAGAAGCAGTAGACAAGTGACATGGTGTGACCATCTCATAGCGGCCGAATAGGCAGAGCGCAGCAGGATAGGAGTTCAGGCCTTAAAAGGCAGACGATTGACGAAAAATCGCCATGTCACCAACAGCCCGCTGCACGTCTCGTAGTTTATTCTGGCTATAGGGCTCCCTCGCTCCGCTCGGGATTTCAGAAAAGCTCCCTTCGGAAAAAAGAATTTTATGTTGATCATCGCCATCGACACATCGGGCAAATCCGCCGGAGTATCGCTCGCCGAAGGCGACGCGCAATCGTTTCGCGCAATCGAGTCGTCTGCGATTTCCGGTGGAACGTTTTCCGCGCAGCTGGTGCCCACCGTTGCCGAGTTGCTGCGCAAGCACGGCTTTGCCGCCAAAGATCTCGGCGGATTCGCCGTCGTCTCTGGTCCGGGATCTTTCACTGGACTACGCATCGGCCTGAGCGCCATCAAGGGTCTGGCGGAAGTTTTGCAGAAGCCCATTGCGACTGTATCGCTCCTGGAAGCGGTGGCCAGCTTGCCGAACGTTGCGAGTTCATTGAACCTGACAAGCTCATCCATGTCGCATAACAACGTTGCGTCCGTTCTCGACGCTTCACGCGGAGAGTTTTTTCTTGGACTGTACGCGTTTGCCGGCGACGGAACTGGCAAGATGCAGCACGAGGCCCTCTGCTCGCAAGCTGAACTGCTGGACGAAATTCAATCGGACACACAACCCGCGGTAATCACCTGCGACGAGTCAGTCGCACGAGTTTTATCCACGCTGCACATTCCGCACGAAGTTGCCGCTCGACCTGATAGTGCGCTGATCGCGCAGCTTGGACTGCGCAAACTGCTCACGGGCCAAACCACACCCGTGGAATCGCTGGACGCCAACTATCTTCGCCGGTCAGACGCTGAAGTCCTTCTGCTCAAGGGCAGTCACAAATGATCTGGATGCGCGCAGGCGGTTCGGCGGACGTAGACCGGATTAGGGAAATTGCGGCCTTGTCCGAAGGCGCCGCCCAATGGCCCTCCGACGAATATGAGAAACTTTTTGCAACAGAGGGTGTGCAGGCCCGAACGGTTTTATTGGTGGAACAGGACGGCAAAGTTCAGGGTTTTCTTATCGGCAGGTGCGTGGACCTCGAGTGGGAGATTGAAAACATTGCGGTAAACCCCGCCGTGCAACGCCACGGCCTGGGAACCTTGTTGCTGAAAGAGTTTTTGAGATCGGTGCGGACGCGGCACGGCACAAATGTCTTCCTTGAGGTGCGAGAATCCAATCGCGCAGCGCGCTTACTCTATGAAAAGGCTGGGTTTGTTGAAGCCGGACGGCGCAAAGATTACTACCATCAGCCGGATGAAGACGCGATGGTACTTAAATTTTCTTTTTCGCGTTGAAGCGAGATTTTTGATTGAACCCGCCGGACTGCTGTGTTAACGTTCCGTGAAAGAGAAGAATGCAGGAGGTTCTTCAAGGATGGTAGATTCCGTTCATGAACAGCTTCTTGCCAGCCACGAGGAGTTTCGTCGGCTGGCACAAGAACACACCCAATACTCTCTCCGCCTCAACTCCCTTAGCGATAAGACGTATCTTTCTGAAGACGAGAAAGTGGAAGAAGTGCGTCTGAAGAAGCTCAAGCTGCGCCTGAAAGACCAGATGCAGACGATTGAGCAGGAGTTCAAGCGCGGACAGACTCAGGTAGCTTAAAACGTAGCCCAAGCAAGGGTAAGCTGCGATAACGAAATCAGCCTCGCCTCAAGCGCCCGGCGCGCCTCTGAGGTGAGGCTTGTTATTTTAGAGGCCTGTTGTTTTAGAAGGCGCGAGCCGGGAAAAGCGAAGGTTCGCATCGCATAAAATGGCGGAAACTGCTATTTGGATGCCTGGAGACGAACAAGGTGGGTTTGGCCGGAAAAGTCAAAAAGGACACGGCTTCCGGGCCCATGTCCTTTTCAAAATAGCATTCGACGGATGATCTTGCCTTACTGTAGTAGAGTCTCCTACCCACTCAAAAATATAGATCTCGCGAAAAATTTCAAAAATATCACAAGGCAAACCCTCGCCAGGAATTAAGTCCTTTATTTTCAACACTCAGCCACGGTCTTTCGTTCCACAGGTTGCCCCTGAGATTCCCACAGAAGAACTTCCATGCCCTGTTGAACGCACTCGCTATAATCCTTGCGATGGTCAAAGACGGCATCTTTTACGCGCTGGGCATGGTGGTGGTAGCCGCGTTCCTGTGGTGGCTGAATGTCCCCTGGTTTTCGGTAATCCCACTTTTGCTGGCGGGTTTCTTTCTCTGGTTCTTTCGCGACCCGGAACGCGCCATTCCCACAGGGGCCGGCCTGATCATTTCTCCCGCTGACGGCAAAGTCACTGACGTTTCTCCCACGCAACTCAACGGCGTGGCATGTACGCGGATCAGTATTTTCCTCAATGTCTTTGACGTTCACGTGAACCGCACGCCCATCGCCGGTGTGATTAAAGACATCGTCTACCAGCGGGGCAAGTTCGGCAATGCCATGGACGAAGTCTCCGCCGCTGCCAACGAGCAGAACATTGTCACCGTGCAAGGCGAAGGCATGACCGTGGTGTTCAAGCAGATTGCCGGTCTCATCGCCCGCCGCATCGTGTTCAATTACAAAGTCGGCGACACGCTCGCTCGCGGACAGCGCGTAGGCCTGATCAAATTCGGCTCGCGGACTGACGTCATTTTTCCTTCACCCGCTGAAATGCGCATAAAAGTTGGCGACCGCGTAAAAGGCGGCTCGTCAGTCCTGGCTCGCGTGTCTGGCGCCACTGGCACGCAGCCCGTGGTGCGCCAAAATCAGGGAGCCATGCGATGAAAATGCCGCGGGGCCTGGAAGACCGCATTCCGGATTCACAGAAGCGCCGCATGCGCAAGGGCATGTACATTTTGCCGTCACTGTTTACGGCGGCAAACATTGGCGCGGGCTACTATGCGATCACCCAGACATTGCAAGGCACGCCGGTTGATTTCCGCGCGTTCAACGCAGCCGCCCTGGCGATCGGCATCGCGGTGCTGGCGGATGGGCTCGATGGTTTCGTGGCCCGCATGACCAACACCACCAGCGACTTTGGCCGCGAACTCGATTCCCTGGCTGACGTTATCACCTTTGGAGTGGCGCCGGCCCTGCTGGCGTTCCGCTGGGGCTTTTCCTGGCTTGAGCTTTCTGACTTTGGCAAGTCGGTGCTGCAATCGCGCATTGAGAACCTGGGTTTAATCGCCACGTTTATATTTCTTGTCGCCGGAGCCAGCCGTCTGGCGCGCTTCAACATCCAACTGAATCCGCAGCCCTCTAACCCCGGCCGCTCTGACAGAAAATACTTTGTCGGCATGCCCATACCCGCCGGCGCCGGCGTAATCGCCGCTACGGTGCACATGGTGTCAGGACATCCCATCACCTTTTGGTGGCTTTCCTGTGTTTGGCTGGCCCTGCTGTTCATGGTCGCGTTTCTCATGGTCAGCACCTGGCGTTTTTACAGTCTCAAGGGTTTGAATATGCGCGATCGACATCCGTTCTGGGTGTTGGTCCTGATTTGCGGCATTATTTACGCCGTGGCCACTTTTTCGCAATGGTTGTTGATCACGTTTGCTCTCTTCTATATGCTCAGCGGAATCTTTACGCGCGTCTCTTATTCATTCCGGCGACGGCCCAGTCCGCCGTCGCCTCCTACTTACAAGGAAGCTTCGCCGTCGCAATGAAACCCATCGTAATGAAAAGTGAAAACCCGAACTTGTATCGCGTGGCCATTGTGGGCGCCGGCACGCTCAAAGGCAAAGAGCTCAAAGACGTTCTTGAAGAACGCAACTTCCCTGCCGTGGACATTCGCCTGCTCGACGACGATGAATCCCTTGGGCAACTGGACACCGTGCAGGACGAAGTCGCCGTGATCCTGCCCGTGAATCGCGACCAGTTGCGCGGCATTGACTTTACTTTCTTTGCGTCCGACGAAGGCTTTGCCCGCGCCCACTCCAAACTTGCACGCGAGGCCGGTAGCGCCATTGTTGACCTTTCTTATGCCCTGGAAGAACAGGCCAGCGTTCCGGTGTCTTCGCCCTGGGTGGAACGCGAACTGGGCCAGCACACGCAACTCAACCTGGAATCAAGTTCCATTGCCATCGCGCATCCTGCCGCAACCACGCTGGCTCTGTTGATTTCGCGCGCGAAAAAAGCTGGAAACGTGCGCAGCATTGCGGCAACAGTTTTCGAGCCAGTCTCCGAGCTGGGCCGCAAAGGCATGGACGAACTCCACGAACAGACCGTGAACCTGCTCTCTTTCCAGTCGATGCCTACCACGGTTTTTGATACGCAAGTTGCGTTCAATATGCTGGGACGTTACGGCCAAACGTCCACGCATTCGCTGGAAGCCATTGAACGCCGCATCGGCGCCCACCTGGGCCGTCTGCTCGGCGCCAGCGTGCCCGTACCCGCGCTGATGCTGCTGCAGTCGCCGGTCTTCCACGCCTATACCTTTTCTATTTACATTGAGCTGGAACAAAGCGTATCCGTGGGAGATTTTGTGCAGGCCATGACCGGAGAGCACGTGCTGATAGCGCGGTCGCCGGAAGATGCGCCCAGCAACGTTAACGTGGCCGGCAAAGATGAAATCCTGCTTTCCGTGCGGCGCGACCTGGCCCACGAGAACGGCTTCTGGCTTTTTGCAGCCGTGGACAACCTCCGCCTCGCTGCCATCACCGCCGTGGATTGCGCAACCGCGCTGGCTGCAGTGCGTCCGTATGGAAAGGTGCAATGAAGGTACGCACAGGGAGAAGCATTGTGGCAAGTTTGGCGATCATGCGCTCGTCACTGGCCATCGCTGTTGTCGCCGTCCTCACGCTTACCGGATGCGGTTACCACACCGCGGGACACGCCACGCGTCTTCCCAACAACTTGCACACGCTGGCTGTGCCGGCCTTCGTGAATCAGACGCAGATCTACCGCATTGAACAAATTCTTTCCCGCCAGGTCGTGCGCGAATTCGTGGGCAGAACGCGTTACCAGGTGGTCCCGAACGAAACCGACTCCGCCGACGCCACGCTCAAAGGCACTGTGCTCACGGCCGCCGCCGCGCCGCTGACGTATGACGCGCACACCGGACGCATCTCCAGCGCCGTGGTCACCGTCACCATGAAGGTCACACTCACGGACCGCTCCGGACGCGTGCTCTTTGAAAACCAGAATTACACGTTCCGCGAGCAGTACCAGGTCTCGCGCGAAGTCACCAGCTTCTTTGAAGAAGAGACTCCGGCGCTGGAACGCATGGCACAGGATTTTGCCCGCAGCCTGGTCAGTGACGTAATGGAGGCCTTCTAATGCCGGGCCGCAGCTTCGCGCCGTCAGAAAAATTCGTTGCCGAAGTTACCGGGCGCAAGCTCAAGGCCGCGTACGTTTTCGTCGGCGACGAAGTTTTCTTCCGCGACCAGTGCCGCCAAGCTCTACTGCAACACCTCGTCCCCGAAGATCTGCGCGACTTCAGCCTGCACGATCTCGATCTCGCGCAAAACAGCGTGGCTGATGTGCTGGACCGCGCGCGCACGCCTTCGCTCATGGCGCCGTTCCAGGTGTTCTTCATCCGCGGTGTGAAAAGCCTTTACGGACGCGGCTCGCACGCGGAAGAATTCGCCGCGATTGA
>JANXPR010000372.1 GCA_025357215.1 Acidobacteriaceae bacterium
CCTTGGTGCCGGGCGGCGTGTATACCGGACGCAGGTTCTGCGGCTCAATCAGGATGGGGGGAGCAATCTCCTTGCTCTTGGCCATGGGATGCGTATCGTCCGCGCTAAACATGACCTTTTCACTGCTCGCCAGTTTGACCGTCTCATTGCCGCGGACGATCTGGCCGGAACCGCGCCGGAGCAGGATCTCGTTCTGGTCACTGCGGGGATCGGCGGAAGCCGTTACCTGGCTCTCAGCATCGATCTTGCCGGTTGCCGTACCCACAATCACTTCAGACTGCGATCCCTTGGTCATACCGCTGGTGGTGGTCATATCCACCACGCCGCTGCTCACTTGCACGGCCACGCGGGTCTGTTGCGAGGCGTTGAGAGAATTTTCCTGAATTACGATCAGGCCGCCGGGCTTCACGGTGTAACTTGTGCCATCAGAGAATGAAATCCTGGCTATGCCTTCCGCGGACGTCTGTACCACGTCGTCGCGTTCCAGGGCCAAACTGTAATCCGCCGTAAGCCAGGTATTGGTCCGCGCCTTCTTCACGCGGACAACTCCGTCAATATTGGTGAAATGCGCCTGCTGCGGTCCGGGCTCAATATTCTGGTTGGCGCTGCTGCTGGAGGAAACTCCAAGCTTGTTGAGAAACTTGCCGATGTTGGCCTGGCTGCTGAGGACCACGCGGTTGGAAGTATCAGGAAACGCGAAAAACATCACCAGCGCCGCCAAGGCAAGGACTCCCAGCGCCCCCATGAACACGCTGCGATAGGTGATGGTGACGTAGGAAATCTGTAAAACGGATTTGCGCCTTTGTTGCACAGCGTTTCTTGACTTGTACTAAGGGGAGTTTCCAGTTAGTAAATACAGATTACCATACTTTAGCGCGTCTTTAATCTGTTGGGCGATGTGCTCAAAGGTGCCACAACCAAACGCCCATAAGGACAGCAACCCCTTGCCAAATCAGTACATTAAAGCACCGCGGCCATGGAGGCGAAAGTAGCCACCGTGGTTCCCGCCCCGCCATTGGTCGTTGTCCGCAAGACCCGAGAGCAATTCGCAAATAACAATTGGCAATTGGCCCCGAGCAACAGCCAAACTTAAACCATCGCCGCAGATTTGCGCTGATGACCGCGGATCAAGAGACAAAGCCGCGAATTTCGAGGCGAGAGCAATTAGCAACTAGCAATTGGCCGAACCAAAGCCGAAAACCGCACATCAAGACAGATCAGGACCACAAAAACATTAGCCGCGAATAGACGCGAAACACGCGAATCCATGAAGCAATTTCGATTCGTGTGCATTCGCGAAATTCGCGGCTAATTTTTATCTGCGGCAATCCGCGTTGATCTGCGGCTGATTTTTCTGGCTAGCGGCTAGCCCTCGTGCCTAGTTGCTTAGATCGAACTCATGCTCGACAGGAACTCTGCGTTGGTGCGGGCCTTGCCCATTCTCTCCGTCAGCAATTCCATGGCTTCTACCGGGGACAGCGGGTTCAACACGCGGCGCAGCACCCATATGCGCGCCAGGTCTTCCTTGGGAATCAGCAATTCTTCCTTACGCGTTCCGGAACGCTGGATATCGATGGCCGGGAACACGCGCTTGTCAGACAGCTTGCGGTCCAGAATGACTTCCATGTTGCCGGTGCCTTTGAATTCTTCAAAGATCACGTCGTCCATGCGCGAACCGGTTTCGATCAGCGCGGTGGCGACGATGGTCAACGATCCGCCTTCTTCAATGTTGCGGGCGGCGCCGAAGAAACGCTTGGGGCGCTGGAGAGCGTTGGAGTCCACGCCGCCGGAGAGTACTTTACCGGAAGGCGGAACAATGGTGTTGTACGCACGGGCCAGGCGGGTGATGGAGTCCAGCAGGATCACCACATCGCGTTTGTGCTCGACCAATCGTTTTGCTTTTTCGATCACCATTTCGGCCACTTGCACGTGGCGGGCGGCGGGCTCGTCAAAAGTGGACGAGATGACTTCACCTTTCACCGAGCGCTGCATGTCCGTGACTTCTTCCGGACGTTCATCGATCAGCAGCACGATCAGCACAACTTCCGGATGGTTCGTGGTAATGGAGTTGGCGATGTTTTGCAGGATCATGGTTTTGCCGGCGCGCGGCGGAGACACAATCAAACCGCGCTGGCCTTTGCCGATGGGCATGAGCAGGTCCATCACGCGGGCGCTCACGTTTTCGCGGACGGTCTCCAGCTTGAGGCGTTCCTGCGGATAGAGCGGCGTCAGGTTGTCAAACAGAATCTTGTTGCGCGCTTCTTCCGGCGACTCGAAGTTGACAGCTTCAATTTTTACCAGCGCGAAATATTTTTCGCCTTCATGCGGCGGACGGACCTGACCGCTGATGGTGTCACCGGTTTTTAAATCGAACTTGCGGATCTGCGAGGGGGAAACATAGATGTCGTCTGGGCCGGGCAGATAGTTATAGTCCGGGGAACGGAGAAAGCCGTAACCGTCAGGCAGGATTTCCAAAACACCTTCCGCGAAGATGTGGCCTTCTTTTTCACTCTGAGCCTGCAGGATTTTGAAGATGAGGTCCTGCTTGCGGAGACCGCTGGCGCCAGGCAGGTCAAGGGTGCGCGCGATCTTGGTAAGCTCGGTGATATTTTTTTCTTTGAGTTCTGCAATGGTCATTTGTCACCTATGGGATTTTTCTGGATTGACAGGAAGGACTGAAACGCTGGAATTCAGCAGGCGAGAATTTCTTTTCCTCAGGGACTGCCTGAGGACCCGCCAGGCGGCCAGGCCCGGCGGGAATTTCAGGAATGTCTATTATGCAGCGCGACGCTGGGGTTCTGCAACTTTATTGCCGGGCACCGTGATCACTTCTTCGGCTTCGTGCGCGCCGCCCACACGGACCAGAACTTCATTCACGGTGTCCTGGACACGGGTTGTGGGCTTGTGGAACCGGCGCGTGGCCTTGGAAACAACCTGGCACAACAGATAGCGGTTCGTTACGGTATCGACTGCGTCGTAAATAAGGTTCGAACGCATCACATCCTCCTTCAAGGTATTAGGTCGTGTTCTTCACAATTCCTAATGAATTCAAATCTTTAGAGCCACCACAGGTTTGGGCGGAGCAAAACGGTGACTCCTTTAGGCCGGTCAAACCGGCACGCCAACCTTATGTTATGGGAATTACCAGAGACCTAGAACGCCTATTAGACGCCTGGGGCCTTGCCTGCGTTGCACAATTATCTTTAACTTTTGGAACTTCAACTTTTTGGAAGCGGCTGAATTTCTTGGAAAAAAGTGTAAAGACTAGCGCGTCCACCTGCGGATGGCTATAAAGTATCGTTACAAGGGCTTGGAGGTCAAGAAATTTTTACAAGACATCATGCACATAAGTCCTTATTTATCTTCACGTATTTACCCGGCCAACCACCCGGTTGGCCTAGAACTCATAGATTCTACGAGGTTTTATGCCTGATCCCCGCTATCCCATTGGTACATATAGCCCAAATGCCACCCCCACCCCGGAAAGCCGGAACCGGAACATTCAAGAAATCGCGTCCTTGCCGG
>JANXPR010000376.1 GCA_025357215.1 Acidobacteriaceae bacterium
TACCAGATGCTGAACCACGGTATCTCCACCGGAGCGCTATTCATGCTCGCTGGCATGCTCTACGAACGCAAGCACACCTACGAATTCAAGGAATTCGGCAGCCTGGCCACACCGATGCCGGTTTACGCCACGTTCTTCCTGCTGGCTGTGTTGTCGTCCGTCGGGTTGCCTCTGATGAACGGCTTCGTGGGTGAATTTCTCGTCCTCAACGGCGCGTTCCAGTACAAACCGATTTACGGCGTCCTGGCCGCCAGCGGCGTGATCTGGGGCGCGGGCTACCTGCTCTGGATGTACCAGAAAGTTTTCTACGGCCCCATGACCAACGACAAAAATAAATCGCTGCCGGACATCGACACCCGCGAGCGTATTTCGCTGGTTCCCTTGGCCGTAATGGCCCTGATCATGGGCGTGATCTCACCTTACTGGATCAAGCCGATTGACAGTGCCGTGAAAGAACTCAAAAGTCCAACAAAGACCTCGGCTAATGCCATAACCGCGGCGCCGATTGCACTAACGATAGCGACCGAGAAACCGGTAGGACAGAACCCAATCGCGCACGCGAGTGGGCAGAACTTAACTGCGAACGCGGGTCGACAGAACTCGGCCGCGCAAGCGGGCGGACAAAATTTAAGATGAACCCAATTTCTCTAGATCAGTACATTCGCATCCTGCCCGAGCTGGTTTTGTCCGTGTTCGGCATCGCGGTCATGATGATTGACCCGTTGCTCAAGCCGGGCGCCAGCCGCAAAAATCTGGGATTCCTTTCCCTGCTCGGCACGCTGATGGCTATTGCCGCTACGTTCTGCCAGATGGCATGGCTGGCTCGCGACTCGAGCTTTGGCGCCGCGGGCTGGTTCGGCATGGTGCGCGTGGACAGTTTCTCCATCTTCTTCCATATCCTGATTCCCGCCATCTCCGGCGTCTGCATTTTGGCGTCACTGGAATATCTGGAAACACAGAAGATGAACACCGGCGAATACTACGGCCTGATTCTGTTTGGGACGGTCGGCATGACGCTGATGTCCTCCGCCGTCGAGCTTGTTCTGATCTTCATCGCCCTGGAAATTTCGTCCATCTCCACCTACATTCTGGCTGGCTACCGCCGCCGCACCGCGTCGGGCACCGAATCGGCGATTAAGTACTTCCTGCTCGGCTCGTTTGCCACGGCGTTTTTCCTATATGGCGTGGCTCTGATGTTCGGCGCCACCGGCACCACCAGCCTGCTGGAAATCCCCAATGAACTCGCGGCCCAGTTCAAAGCCAACGGCAGCGTCAACATTCTGGCTTTCATGGCCACCGCGTTGATGATCGTGGGCCTGGGCTTTAAAGTCGCTTCCGCTCCGTTCCACGTCTGGACGCCCGACGTCTATGAAGGCGCGCCCGCTCCCGTGGTCGCACTGATGTCCACCGGTCCAAAAGCTGCCGCGTTTGCCGTACTGCTGCGCGTGCTCTTTGCCACCACCACCACCGAGTGGTTCTGGCTGGTTTGGGTTTCTGCCGCGCTCTCCATGACGCTGGGCAACTTTGGCGCGCTCATCCAGAACAACGTTAAGCGCATGCTGGCGTATTCCTCCATCGCGCACGCCGGCTACATTCTGGTCGCATTCGCCGCCCAGAACGAAACCGGTATCGGGGCCGCTATTTTTTACACCGCTACGTACGCCGCCATGAATGTGGGTGCCTTCGCGGTGATCAGCCACATCGCTTCCACCGGCGAACGTTACGTCACCATGGACGACTACGCGGGTCTGGGCAAACGCTCTCCCTTGCTGGCATTCACGCTTACGGTCTTCTTGCTTTCTCTGATTGGCATTCCGGCAACAGCCGGCTTCCTGGGCAAGTATTATGTGTTCACTTCGGCCATGTCCGGCATGGCGGGCAATCATCCCACGGCCCTGATCTGGCTGATCATCATTGGCGTGGTCAACAGCGCCGTCGCTTCGTATTACTACCTGCGCTTGATCGTGGCTATGTACATGCGTGAGCCTTCGATTGAAGAAGCTCCGGCTCCCACCACCATGAGCATGAAGTTGGCGTTGATTATTGCCGTAATCGCCACCATCTGGCTGGGCGTGGTTCCCAAAAAGGTAACGAACGCAGCCACAGAGGCCGCCGTGAGTTTGCGGAAGCCAGAAATTTCAGCACAACTGCCTGCGCCTATGATGAGCACTCCGGTTGCGACGGACGCGGCGCAAGCACAGCCTGTTGCTGAACCTGCCAAATAGCTACTTCGGAATTCTCGCAGCGGTGGCTGGTGCGTCAAACACTTTGATTTCGTCGCCGTCCACCGTCGCCAGCAGACCCTCCGGCGAAACCGAATACGCAAAAGATGGTTTCTCAACGAACGCATGGAAGCGTATTCGCTTCCGCTCTATGTCGTGGACCAGAATGATCGGGGTTTTGAAAAACTTGCGAACGATGACCTGCGCCAGAAAGAGTCGGTCTGAGGCTATGCCTGCAATTCTTTGGCCGTCGGGAATCGTTCCGGCATAAATCGGATTGCCGGCCTCGGAGACGACGGCCAGTTCGTCGCAATTGAAACCGGCAATCAACCCTTTCTCCAGCGCCACCATGTTGTAAGGACAGTCAGGATCGTCGCTCTCGGCCTGCGTACTCAATCGTCTCCAATGGCCTTCAAAATCCATCACGCCCATTTCGCCTTCGCCTGGAGCTTGCTCCGGATCAGCTGCGATAAGAAACTTGTCAGACGCTGACCAGCGGTCCAGATGGCTGACCTTGAATTTCGCCCAGCTTTGAAGATTGCTGCCATCCAGAATATTGACTTCCGCTTCACCTGACGACGTCTTTTGGCCAACCACAACCACCGCTCTCCCGTTTGGCGAAACGTCTACTTGCCAATCGTAGTTCTGGTCCTTGGCAAATGCCGGCAAGGCAACGAAAGCAAAGCGTTCGAAAGCCCCTGAATATAAGGAAAGGACATCGCCGGTACGAACCAGGAACGTGCCCTGGCTACCCGCCATTACGGAGACCGGCCCCGGCGCGGCGGGTATCTGCAATGAACCCAACCTGCGGCCGTTGTGCGCGTCCAGAACCACAATGCTCAGCTGGAACTTTTTGGCGGCGCCTTTGGGGCCGAACTGTAACTGGTACAGCGCCAGGGCATCTTTGCTGATGAAAACCAGGCCCTGCTGGGATTCCCATCGTCCCTGAAAGCTCTCCAGCCCTGGTTGCGATTTCAAACTTTGCACAAAGAGCACTCGCGCTGTCTGTGCCGCCATACCAGCCGGCAAAAACAAGAGAGCGCCCGCGAGACCTGAACAAAGCCAACGCTTCATGCCTGCTTTTGAAAGAAATGCTTTGGAAAGAAAACGCATCCCAATCCCCCTGGAACTAAGGGTGAGCTTACGATAAATCACAACAACCTGCGGGTGACGAAGCGTTTCTTTTTGTTAAGGAGCGTTGAGTCACATTGCGTTTGGCCATGCGGAGAGCACGGTTCCAAATAGAGTTGTTAGTTTGTGGTTCGATACAAGCTGAGTTCGGCTCCGTCCATGAGCGCCAGGCTCCCGTTCGGAAAAACAGCGAATTGAATTTTCGGCTTCTTGAGTGGAACGGCATCCCGGCGGACGAGCCCAGCTGAATCCAGCTTCTGGTTGACTTGATAGAGGGCTACACGTTCGTCGCCTGGTGCGGCGTCCTGGCCCCAGGCGGCCGCGGCCGTCGCTTCCGCGATGAATAAACTCGTCAGCCATAATGCTCGAATGACGAACCTGCGTCCGTTGATTTTCATCAGGGTTTGCATGGATACGCGATCCATTACCTTAGCGGCTAGATTGTACCGTTAGTTGACGACCCCAAACACGGGGAACAAGTTCAATTCTTTTGGAGCAAATTCTTCCAAAGCCCGCGCTCAAGGAATATCCGATTCGCGGACAAAGAAAAAGGGCCCGCCGTTTTGGCCGGGCCTCTTTGTGAGTTCGTAAAAGCTTATGCGTGGGTGCGGATGAACAGCAGCACGAACGTAAACAGCACAAGCGATTCAATAAAGGCCAGACCGATGAACAAGGCCAGCTGAATGCCAGCGCGCGCGCCGGGATTGCGGGCCAGAGCTTCTGCCACGGAACCGGCCACTTTGCCCTGACCAAGTCCGGCCAGACCCGCAGCCAGACCCATGCCGATGCCCACGCCGATGGGGCCAGACCAGTTTGAGTCCGCCGCGCCGCCGGAGGCTTGCGCGTACACTGGCGAAGCGATCAACAGGACCGCCGCCATAACCACAAATAGAATCGAGAGTTTCTTCATGTTATTGCTCCTTATAAGTAAGTTGCCGCCAGTGGGTGGTTGACGTCCGTCCTTGGGAGGATGGCGTCCTCACGCTGACTGCGTTGTTGCAAAACACGTTGTTGCTAAGAACTGGCGGTCTTTCCTCAGTAAGTTCAATCGCCAGCAAATTTCAACACTAGTGATCTTCGCTGACGGCCAGGCCGAGATACACCAGCGTGAGCATCACAAAGATGAAGGTCTGTACCAAAGCCACGCCCAGGTGCAGTCCCAGGAAAATCACGGGAACCACTACCGGCACTAGCGAGAAGAACGCCATGGTGACCAAGTCACCGGCAAACATATTGGCGAAGAGACGCACCGTGAGTGACAGCACGCGGGCCACGTGGCTGACCAGTTCAATCGGCAATATCAACCAGGAAAGTGCCGCAACTGGACCTACAAACTGTTTGTAATAGTGTGCCTGGTGATGGCGGATCCCGTGGTAGTGATAATAAAAGAAAGTCAGAACCGCGCAACCGAGTGGGACTGAAGGATTCGCGGTGGGCGATTCAAATCCGGGCACAAGCCCCAACAAGTTGGACAGCAGAATAAAGAATCCCACGGCCATCGCGTACGGGATGTAGCGCTCGTAGTGGTGACCGATCACGCCCTTGGCTTGCTCGCCGACAAAGCTTTCACCCATCTCCACAATGTGCTGGAATCCGCTCGGCTTGTCCACGGACAAAGTCGCCCGCACCGCAATAAAGAACGCGAGAAGCAGCAGGACGACCAGAATTTCCATGGCCACGGCGTCATTGATCGGCGACGCGGCGTGCTTGGGATGAAGGCCGACAGCGCCCATAACGGACGTCACCGCTGGACCAACGGCGTTGTTTAAGACTTCAGTAAACCAGAGCTCCTTCGCCATATCTCCGCTGCTTCCGCCTGAAAATGAAATGACCTACTCAGAGCTTTGGCCCGTGTCGCTGGGAACCAGAGCCTCATACGCACCCTCACACATCGCGGCGAAAACCGGCACTGCAAGGCCCACCGTGAATGCGATCAGCATGCGTGGATAACCTTTTAATATAACATAGGCCAGCGTGAGCACGAAGAGGTAGCGGCCGGCAAAAGCAAAGGCTAACTTCAAGAATGAAAAGGCATCTTCGTCCGGCGAAATCGCCCGTTTTACGATCAATTCCGAGCCGTAATGCAGCCAGATAAAGTTGAGATAAGCCAGCAGCGAGCCTATCGCCATGCCAAGTCCGCTGCGCCATCCCGAGAACACGAGAGCAGCCGCGGTGCCGGCAAGACTCAGAACGATGGCTGTCCGCAAAATGCGCCGGTAGGCGCCGGAAAGAAAAGCTTCCATCTGCTCTGGGTTGGAAAAGTGGAAGCGTTTGCTCATGTTTCCTTGCTGGCCTGGATGATGGTGCGGATCAATTCGTAGAACCCGGCAACCGCGCCCAGCAGCAGCCCGGCAAGCGTGATCCAAGTTGTGTGGAGCCAGCGGTCCAGCGCTCCGCCGATCAGCAGGCCCACAACCACCGCACCCGGCAGGACAAACGCCAAGTGGCTATACTTGCCAAACTGTCGCCAGAAGTTGCCTTGACCGTTGTCCTTATCGGGATCCATGAATCCAGTCTAGCAGCAGCTGCACCCTCAGCGGATGCGATGTCGCCCAGCGGGTTGGACCGCTGTTTGCCGAGCGGCGAACGCGCACATCTGCGTCGGTTGGCTATAATCAAGTGTTAAGCGTAAAAGTTAAAAAACCATGACGGAATCAGCCATCCACCAGCGGTTGAGTTTGCCCGGCGCGCTGCCCGGAGAATACCTGGGCTCGGAAACCGCGCTCAGCTTTGGCCATCCTGCGGAAGAACTGCGCGCGCTGCTTTCCAGTTGCGGCGTTTTTGACCTAGGATGGCGGGCGCGCATCACCGCATCCGGCACGGACCGTACACGGTGGCTGCACAACATGGTCACTAACAACGTCCGCGACCTGGCGCGCGACCATGGCAACTACAATTTTGTGCTCAACGCGCAAGGCCGCATTCTGGGCGATCTATGCATTTTCAATCGCGGCGAAATGTTCGTCCTGGAGACGGACCGCACGCAAGTGGAAACGCTGCTTACCAACCTAAAGCGCTTCATCATCATGGACAAAGTGGAGTTAGCGGAGTCCACTTCCCTCGCGGCCATCGGCGTGTGCGGACCGCAAGCCGACGGCATTCTCATCGCTTCCGGTTTTGACATTGCGGCCATTGAGCCGCTGGAAATTCGCGGCGTCACCGTGAACGGCATCAACGTGGAAATTGTTCGCGGGTCGCAAAACAAGCCGCACTGGTACGAGATTTGGTGTGACCCGGCTGCCGTTCCGCAACTCTGGGAGCTTCTGATAAAGTCCGGAGCCAAGTCCACCGGATCGCAGGCGCTGGAGTGGTGGCGTGTTCTTCAGGGAATCCCGCAGTTTGGCCAGGACATTCGCGAACGCGACCTGCCGCACGAGACTGGACAAACGCAAGCCCTGAACTTCAATAAAGGCTGTTACATTGGCCAGGAGATCGTCGAACGTATTCGCTCGCGCGGACAGGTACATCGCCAGTTCACCGGATTTGATTTCAACAATGACCTGGCAACGGTTGGCAAGTTTGAAGCCGATGGCAAGGTACTGGCGGACGTGACCACGGCAGCGGCAGTCCCGTTGTCTGCGGGAGAAAAAAAGATCGGGTTGGGATACGCTCGCCGGGAAGTTGCTGAAGCCGGTCTGGAAATAGACATAAACGGACACGCGGCAAGAATCGTAAACCTGCCGTTTTCCATCTAATCAAAATTGAGGATTTAAGTAATCGAGGAAATATGGCCAAAAAAGAACAGGACTTTGTAGTAAGTGACCGCCGCCGGTTTGGCGATGAAGGCGAATTGCGCCCGGATGCTCCACCACGCGAAGAAGATCAGGAACGTCCACCCGCCGCTGCGCAGCCTCTGGCAGTTGCGGCGGCGCCCGCCGAAAGCACCAAGGCCGAAGAGGGTGACGATTCCGAGAACATGCCCGAAGCGCCATCCGAGGGAGAGCAGCTGTCGCAGCATGAATTCTACAAAGCCGCTGGCAGGAAACTCGATGACCTCTTCGCCGCCAAGCTCGGAGCGCAGGGCAGCTATCCGGAAATGAGTTTTGAAAAAGTGGTTGAGTCGTTCTACATGAGCGCGCTCATTCAGATGGGAGCTGTCCGGCAGGAAGGCGAGCACACCGGCGTGGACATCATCGGCGCGCGCCAGACCATTGATTCGCTCACGATTCTGCATGACAAGACGGTGGGCAACCTTTCTGACCACGAGCGCACTATGCTGCAAAACGTTTTATTCGAGTTGCGCATGGCCTGGATTGAGTTGACTAACGCGATCGCCCAGCGGGCAGCGAATGCGCCGAACCCAACGGTTCCGCCGGTCTCACCTTCACCCTTGCCTCCGCAAAAATGAAGGCAACGCTCACCGTACTGGGGAGTGGGACGTCCATGGGCGTGCCGACCATTGGCTGCACCTGCCAGGTGTGCCACTCCGCCGATCCTCGCGACCGCCGCACACGTCCGTCCGTGATGCTGGAATACGACGGTCACTGCGTCCTGATAGACACCACGCCGGACTTCCGCGAACAGGCGATTCGCGAGAAAATCACGCGGCTGGACGCCGTGGTCTATACGCACGCGCACGCCGACCACATCCTGGGCCTGGACGATGTGCGGCCGCTTAGCTTCCGTCGCGATGGCAAGATTCCGCTTTACGCCTTTGACCGCACGGCGGGCGCAATCGAAAGTGTCTTCCACTACATTTTCAACGCCAACTACAAATATGGCGGAATCGCCAAAGTGGAAATGAACCGCATCAACGGCCCGGTGGACCTTTTCGGCGCCAGCTTTGAGCCCATCACCGTGTTGCACGGCGATGCGGAGATCCAGGGCTTTCGCTTCGGCTCCGCCGCTTATCTCACGGACTTCAGCGAGATTCCGGCGGACTCCATGCAGCAACTGCGCGACCTGGATATTCTTTTTCTTGATGCGCTCCGCCACAAGCCGCATCCCACGCACTCTACCGTGGAAAACTCGCTGCGCCTGGTGGATGAACTCAAACCGCGCCGCGCTTTCTTCACGCATATTGCCCACGACCTGCCGCACGAAGAAACCAACAAGAATCTTCCCGAACACGTGCGCCTGGCGCATGACGGCTTGAAGCTGGAGTTTGACATCGCATGAGGATCTTGCGTTCTCTGCAAGACATTCCCGGCGATCTCGGGTCCACGGTAGTGACCGTGGGCAACTTTGACGGCGTACATTTTGGCCACCAGCAAGTCATTAAAGAAGTTGTCCGCCGCGCGCGCGAAACCGGCAGTAAGGCCGTGGCCGTAACGTTTGACCCGCATCCCTTGCGCGTGCTTCGACCGGACGTGGCTCCCAAACTCATCACTCCCGAACCGATCAAGGAACAACTGCTTTCGCGTTGCGGACTGGATTTGCTCCTGGTGCTTCCCTTCACCCGCGACTTTTCCATGCTCACCTCGCATGACTTTGCCGCGGAAATTCTTGCCAACAAACTCCGCGCTAAGGAAGTCCATGAAGGCGAGAACTTTCACTTCGGCCACAAAGCCCAGGGCAACACCGCACAGTTGAAAGAACTCGGGAGCGAACTGGGATTCGCTGTGGTCAACTATCCGCTGCTGATGCTGCGCGGCAGCCCAGCGTCCAGCAGCCAGGTGCGTGAGTTGATTGCGGCCGGAAATGTTAGCCGTGCCCGCAACCTGTTGAGCCGCGTGTTCAGCATTGTCTCCACCGCCGGACGCGGCCGCGGTTACGGCCACAAATACACCGTCCCAACGATCAATCTGAGCCGCTATGACGAACTCGTCCCCGGCAACGGCGTGTATCTCACGCGCACGCGTGTTGGCGACGAAACTTTCAACTCCGTCACCAACGTAGGCAACCGGCCGACCTTCGGCGCCGATTCGTTCGCCATTGAAACCCATCTGCTCGACTTCCATCCCGTGGAACTCACGGCACAGACCGAAGTCGAAATCGCTTTCATGCGCTGGCTGCGACCGGAAATCAAGTTCCCTTCCGTGGACGCCTTGAAAGAGCAGATATGGAAAGACGTGAACAAGGCGCAGAGATTCTTCAGGCTGGCAGCAAAGACAACTTCCACCACGGAGACACGGAGGCACGGAGAAGAGCAGAAGTTCTGAACTCATTTAGGTTCAGAGACCTTTTCATACGCATTTCGCATTTTCCAGAGATTGCAACCTTCGCGAAACCCAAACACTCCTATCAGCACACCTTCCTTGGCCTTGCTTTTCTCCGTGCCTCCGTGGTGGATTTTCCGCGGAAGGCTGCTAGAATCCCCCTCCAATGGCCACCGCCACAGTCCGGCTTTCTGAAGTCACCTCCACTCAAAAGCGCACGCTGATTGCTGCCGCACTCGGTTGGGGGCTGGACGGATTTGACGTTCTGCTTTACAGCAACGTCCAAATTTACGTAATGACGGCGCTGGGCATCCACTCCAAAGCCATTTCCGGGTTGCCCAATACATTCATGCTGCTGGCATCGGGGATTGGCGGCGTGATGTTCGGATTCATTGCCGATCGCATCGGGCGGACCAAAGCCCTGATGTTAAGCATTCTGACTTACTCAGTCTGCTCGCTCGGATCGGGGCTCTCAAGCTCTCTGGGCATGCTTATTTTCTTTCGTTTTGCGTTGGGTTTGGGCATGGGCGGCGAATGGAACACCGGCGCAACGCTCGTAGCAGAGACATGGCCCACCGAACTCCGAGCCAAAGCCATCGCCATGGTGCAAAGCGCGTGGGCCTGGGGACTGGCGTCGGCAGCAGTGGTCACATGGTTCGTTCTGGATTTTTTTCACAAGGACTGGCGTTTGGTCTTCGTGGTTGGATTGTTGCCGGCCCTGGTGACGCTCTGGATCCGCAAGAGCGTTCCCGAATCCGCAATGTGGATCGAGCATCGCGCAACCCAGACTGGCAACGCGCCATTTTCTGAAATATTTTCTCCACCGTTCCGGCGCAACACGATCTTTCTCTTTCTGCTGAACGTCTTTGGTCTGTTTGCGTGGTGGGGCCTGTTCACCTGGATGCCGCCATACCTGACTCTGCCCATCGCCAAAGGCGGACGCGGCATCGGATTGATGAACACCACGTGGCTTCTGGTGACGCTCAACTTGCTTGGGATGTTCCCCGGCTACCTGACGTACGGATGGATCGCAGACAAACTGGGCCGTCGCCGTTCGCTCGTACTGTTCACGCTTTGCGCGGCGCTGCTGATTCCGTTGTACGCGATGGCCCGCACACCCTGGCTGATCCTGGTGCTGGGTGTTTTCGTCGGCTTCTTTGGCACTGGCTTCTTTGCCGGATCAGGAATCGTCGGCAGTGAGCTTTTCCCCACGCGGGTGCGCTCGCGGGCCCTGGGCTTCACCTATAACGGTGCGCGCGCGATGAGTTGTGTAGCGCCGTACACGATCGGCCGGGTGGCCGATGCTCACGGCCTGAGCTGGGCTTTCACGATTTGCGCTGTAGCGTTTTTGCTGGCCATGGTGATGGCAACGCAATTGCCGGAAACAAAAGGCAAGCAGTTGGAATGACAGCTCACCACTGATTTCCACTGATAACACAGATAAAGATGTTTGGCCGCGAATGAACGCGAATCAAGTCATCATCTACCGAACTCTGGATCATCTTACTTTGGAGTAGAAACAATCACTCTTTGAATTTAGGACAATCACGGGTGGGTCGCTAAATTCGACAGGCAAGACTTCCAGCCGGCGCGACCCAATAAACTCATTTTGCGGCTGACTGTTAAAGAAGTCTTTGCGGAAATCCAAAACTACATGGTTGTCTGGGCTATATTTCCATCGCTCCGCAACCGCATCATAGTGAAATCCGCGCTTGGAAACGGTGTGTTGTTCGAGCTCGCCGTCATGCCTCAACAGCAGCTTGTCCGAAGCAACGTCGTACTGAGCGCAGTCCGAGTCAACCACCAAGGCCCACTCTCCTTCAAGCAGAGCACGCGCTTCCGATTCACTCTTCTGACGTTTGCACCCGCTCAAAAGAAGCAAAACAGCTAGCGCGAAGATATAGGCTCGATGAGGAATCGCGCTAATCCGCCAGCGCCGGCGTCGGCAACGCGGCGTTCTTTTTCGGACGCCGATTTGCCTGAAGAATTTTCTTGCGCAAGCGCAAATGCTTGGGCGTGACTTCCACCAGCTCGTCGTCGGCAACGAATTCAATCGCCTGCTCCAAAGTCAGGTTTTTGAACGGCACCAGGCGAATGGCTTCGTCCGCGCTGGATGAGCGCATATTGGTGAGCTTTTTTTCGCGGACGGCGTTTACGTCGAGGTCAACTTCGCGGGCGTTCTCGCCCACAATCATGCCTTCATA
>JANXPR010000439.1 GCA_025357215.1 Acidobacteriaceae bacterium
GTGACCGCGGTCAGGGTGGCGGTGAACGTTCCCATGACGGGGGAGGTCGCGGCCGCTAAAGAATTGAGCGTCTCGTAAACCCCGCAAGGTATTTCTCGCTAGTAAACAGGCAAAACGGCTGGCAGCATTCCGCTGCTGGCCGTTTCCCTTTTTACCCGTACCGCTTTTATTCATACCGCAAGCCTTCAATCGGATCCAGCCGCGCCGCCTTTTGCGCCGGATAGTAGCCAAAGAAAATTCCCACGGCTGCGGAGAATACTCCGGCAATTAGCATGACCTGTGGCGAAAGCAACATGTCCCAATGCAGCGCATTCTTCAAAAGGAATGCCCCGCCGATTCCCGCCAGCACGCCCAGCGCGCCGCCCATCAGGCTCATCACAATGGCTTCTCCCAGAAACTGCCATTGGATGTCCTGCTCGCTCGCGCCCACGGCCAGGCGAATTCCGATCTCCCGCGTACGTTGCGTTACCGAAACCAGCATGATGTTCATGATGCCAATGCCGCCGACGAGCAACGACAACGAGGCCGCACTGCCTACCAGCCAGGTAAAAATGTTGGCCGTCGCCAGTTGCGCGCGAATCAGTTCTTCCGGCGTGCGGATGTTGAAGTCGTCGTCTTCACTGGCGCGCAGATGGTGACGCTCGCGCATCAGGCTGATGATCTGCTTCGTGGTCTCGGGGATGGCTTCGCGCGATACGGCGGAAAAATAAATGTCGTCCAGCCATTCCACGCCGCTGATGCGCTTCTGCGCCGTGGTGATGGGTATCACCACAAAATCGTCCTGGTCCTGTCCGGTTGCGGAAAAACCTTTGGCTTGGAGAATGCCAATCACTTTGAAGGGCACGCCTTTCACATTTACCGTCTTGCCGATGGGGTCCTCATCTTCAAACAAACTGCTGGCCACTGTGTTGCCCAGCACACACACCGGAGCGTTGTGGTCCACATCGTCCTGGGTAAACGCCGCGCCCGCGCTGATCACCCATTTACGGATATCAAAATATTCCGGACTCACGCCGCGATACTGCGTGCCCCAGTTCAGGTTGCCGTAAACCACTTGCAGGCGGCCATCGACGTTGGGTGAGGCGCTACGCACACCTGGAATCTGTTCGATGACCGCGTTGGAGTCGCCCACCACCAGCGTCTTTGTCCCGCGGCTGCCCACCCGGACGCCGCTTTTGGCGCGGCTGCCGGCTTCCACCCAGATCAGGTTGTCGCCCACATTGTGCAGTTGTTCTTCCACGCGGCTGGAACCGGCATTGCCCACGGACACCACACAGATAAAAGCGCCCACACCCATGATGATGCCCAGCATGGTCAGCAGGGTGCGCAGACGATTGCGGGCCAACGCCTTGAACACTTCGCGGAATATGGTTTCGAATGACATGCCAAAATCGGTTTTCGCGCCGGACCGTTATTCGTAGCGCAACGCGTCAATCGGATCGAGCTGCGCGGCTTTCTGCGCCGGATAATAACCAAAGAAAATTCCCACCGCCATGGACACGGCGGCAGAACCGGCAATGGCCATGGGCGAAACCAGAATCGGCCAGCCCACCGTGGTGGAGATCACAAAAGATGCGACCAGGCCGATCAGAATTCCCAGCGCTCCGCCGAGCAGGCTGATCACCACGGCTTCGGTTAGAAATTGATGTTGCACGTCGCTTTCCGTGGCGCCGATGGCCAGGCGTATGCCGATCTCCCGCGTCCGTTCGGTTACTGACACCAGCATGATGTTCATGATCATCACGCCGCCCACAAGCAGCGAGATGCCGGCAATCGAGCCGAGCAGCAACGTCATTACGCTGCTGGTCTCGGAAGCGGCCTGGGCAAACTCCGCCAGATTGCGGACGGAGAAATCGTCGGGCTGGCCTTCGCGAATGCGGTGGCGGTCGCGGAGCAAAGCTTCAATCTGTTGCTTGGCGGCATAGCTTGCGGATTGCGACTTAGCGGAGAGCATCACCCACCGCAGCCACGTTTGACCGGTGATTTTCTTCTGTAGCATGGTCAACGGCATGATGATGGTGTCGTCCTGGTCTTCACTCATCGCCGGCGATTGGCCCTTGGCCTCCAGCACGCCCACCACAGTGAACGGCAGATTGCCAATGCGGACCGTCTTTCCCACCGGATCGGTTGCGGCAAAAAGATTCTTGCGGACCGTGTCGCCGATCACCGCCACGTTGGCTGCCGTGGTCACGTCATCTTCCGTGAAGCTGGCCCCGCTTTGAAACGGCCACGTGCGGATTTCAAAGTACTCGGGCGTGGTGCCGGTAACGCGCGTGCCCCAATTGTCATTGCCGTAGACCACTTGCGCCGTGGTTTGTGTTCCTGGCGCGGCCGCTGCTACCGCGTGGCATTCCTTCACCATGGCCGTCACGTCGTCGCGGACTAGTGTCTTGGTGGCGCCCCATCCCAGCCGCAATCCGCCCAGGTTCATGGATCCGGACGTAACAAAGAGCATGTTCGATCCCAGGTTGGCGATCTGCTTTTGCATGGTCTGGTCCGCGCCCTGGCCGATTCCCAGCATGGCGATCACCGCACCCACGCCGATTACCATCCCCAGCATGGTCAAGATGGAGCGCATCTTGTTGCGCGCCAGGGCGCGCAGGGCCGTCCGCATTGTGGAAAACGGGTCCATTTATTCTTCTGCGCCTACTCCTCTTTTATTTTCTATTCCTCAACCGTCGGCATGGTCTTCAGCACTTCGCTGGCAATCGACTGCGTGGTGATCAACTCATCGCGGCGGACTTTGCCGTCGCGAAAAATAATGTTGCGTTTGGCGAACTGCGCAATATCGTGTTCGTGCGTCACCAGGATGATAGTGAGTCCCTTGTTGTTCAGGTTCTGGAAGATTCCCATCACTTCCACCGACGTGCGGCTATCCAGGTTGCCAGTAGGTTCGTCCGCCAACAGAATGGACGGGCGATTGACCAGCGCGCGCGCAATCGCCACACGCTGCTGCTGTCCGCCGGAGAGTTGGGAAGGGAAGTGGTCCATGCGTTCACTCAGCCCCACCATGTTTAGCGCGTCCACTGCTCGCTGGTGACGCTCAGCTCTGTCAATACGGGCGTACAACGTTGGTAGTTCCGTGTTTTCGAGCGCGGACGTGCGGGCCAGCAGGTTGAAGCCTTGAAACACAAATCCAATCTTGCGGTTGCGGATGCCGGCCAATTGCTTTTTGTCCAGCTGTGCAACGTCAGTATCTTCCAGCAGGTAACGTCCGGAACTGGGCTTATCCAGGCAGCCGATGATGTTCATGAACGTGGACTTGCCGCTTCCGCTGGCGCCCATGATGGCTACAAATTCGCCGCGCCGAATACTCAGCGTCACGCCGCGCAGCGCGTGTACCTTGGTTTCTCCAAGATCGTATGTCTTGTGGACGTCTTCCACGGCGATCACTGCGTGGCCCGTGGAGGAAGCCGGCGAAGTTTCCTGGGATGACAACGCGTTGGGGCCTGAAGGATTCATTTCCGGCCCTTAGCGTCCTTTGGTTGCGGCCGGCCCGCGCGGCGCGTTGCTGCCGGAGCTGCGTCCCTGGGCTAGGCCGGTGATCAGTTCGTCGCCGTCTTTGAGGTTGCCATTAACTTCCTGGACGAGTTCGGTGAAGGTGTGGTCGGTAATTCCGGTTTTGATTTTTACCGGTTCCAGACTTTTATCGGGCAAAAGTTTCCAGACGACTTGCGTTTCGCTCCGTCCGCCAGAGTTCTCGACTTGCGTCGATGCTTTCGCTCCGGCGTCACGACCCGCACCTCCGCTTTTTGCCTGCGCACCAGTGCCGCTGTCCGCGATCCCGTACTTCTGATACAGCGTGCGCACTTCGTCCGCCGGAATGTCAGGTTTGTAACGCAGCGATCCGTTCGGGACTTTAACGGCATTCGTGGCCGTGGCCACGGGGATCGTCACATAAGCCGTCATGCCGGGAAAAAGCTTCAGATCAGGATTGTTGAAATCGACAATCGTGTCATACGTCACCACGTTCTGAACCACGGTGGAATTCATGCGGACCTGCGACACGGCCCCCGTGAAGCTATCGCGCGGGTAGGCGTCCACCTTAAAGACGACTTGTTGGCCGGCGCGAATCTGGCCTACGTCCGATTCGTCAGTCTTGGCATAGACCTGCATCTTGGTCAAGTCCTGGGCGATGGTGAACAGCGTTGGCGCCTGCAACGACGCGGCGACGGTCTGGCCCACGTCCACGTTGCGCGCGACCACGGTACCGTCAATCGGCGCGTGGATCATCGTGTAGTCCAGGTTGGTCTGCGCAACTTGCACGGCCGCTTGCTTTTGCAGCACTTGAGCGTGCGCTTGCAGTTCCTGGGCCAGAGCGCCGGCAACTTGTGCGTCCGCGCTGTCGGCGTTGGCTTTGGCCAGATCCAGCGCTTGCGGACTGATTACGCCTTGTGCGGCCAGTCCTTGTCCGCGCGCGAAGTCAGCCTTGGTTTGGACCGCGTTGGCCTTGGCCTTGGCAGTGTTGGCTTCTGCCACGGACAAATTGGCTTTGGCGTTTTCCAGATCAGCCTTGGCCTGCGCCAGCGCACCTTGAAACAGTGCGGGCTCAATTTCCGCGATTAGTTGGCCTTTTTTTACGTGAGAGTTAAAGTCCACGTACAACCGCAAGATGGTTCCGGAAACCTGCGAGCCCACTTGCACGGTAATGACCGCGTTGATGGTGCCCGTGGCTTCCACCACTTGCTTGATCTCGCCTTTTTCCACTCTGGCCGTGTAGTACTGGACTGGCGTCTTGCTGCGCAGCATAAAGGCCGTAAAAATCCCCACGCCCGCCAGAAGCAGGACCACAATCGCAATTTTATTTTTTGAAATGTTCACCGGTGCGCAGTTTTCCCGAGCGACATGCTATATCGCCTATCATACTGCGTCCAATGTGACTCTGGCTAAGACCAGAAAGGCCTGAGATGCCAATGTGGCAGTCTCAGGCCAGCGGGTAGTCTTGAACTCCTAGTACAAATCACACGCCACGGGCGGCGCAAACAGGCGGGCCGCCAGGGCTTTTTCCAAGGCCGCGGAGCAGGCTAGTTCCTGCCTTTTGCGGGCCACGAACCTTGGGCTCCGGGAGACTTCGGCGATCGCCCTAGGCAGGGTGTCTTTGCCGTTCCGCTTGCTGGCGGCCACGGAAATGGCCTTGGTGTAGTCGTTAAAGTTCTGGCTATGCTTGAGCTGATATCGCTGCAGGAAGATGAACGCGTCGGCGTCGTCTTCAGACTGCGCCGCGTCATGGCAAGCTGCCATTTTCATTTTTACGTCACTTTGTTGCGACTGCAAAAGGTCCACGGAAGCGGGAAACTCCCAGCTTCCGGCGTTGATGGCCTTGAGTGCCGCCAATGACGCTTTGGAGAACGGTTCAGACAACTTGACTTGCCGGCCAACCGCCACTGCGCCCAGAGCAAGCCCCAAAACTGCTAGCAAACCTACCAGAGTTCTTTTCACGCCATTAAGTCTAACGTGACAGATGCCTGAGCGGAACAAGTCCGTGGAAACTCTTTCGGGCAAGACCTTTAGGTGTAAGCATAGGGGTTGCGCGTTGTTCACTCACATCGTTCCTACTCGAAATCGTTATCTACTTAAACCGTTATCTACTCGAACCGAAGCGAGACCATGGGATCGGTCCGGGCCGCGCGGCGCGCGGGAAAGAAAATAGCCACAAGTGTGACCAGCACGAGAAGTCCGGTGATGGCCGCGAACGTCAGCGGGTCGGATGCGGCGATCCCAAACAGCATACTGCGCATCAGTCGTGACGCACCAAGCGCCAGCACTGCGCCCACCCCGACGCCGATCAGTGCCATGCCCATGCCGCGCTGAAGAACCAGATTAAGGATGCCGTGGGGCGTTGCGCCCAGGGCCATGCGGATGCCGATTTCACGGGTGCCTTGATTTACCAGATAGGAGATCACGCTGTAGGTGCCGATGCTCGCCAGTCCCAGGGCGAAGATGGCGAACATGGTCAGCAGGCTCATGGAGAACCGGCGTTCCGCCAATGACGCAGCCACCCGTTGATTCATGGTGAGTATGTTGTAGAGCGGCAGGTCGGAATCCATTTCATGGATTTCCTTGCGCACGCCGGACGCTAACTCCGCCGGCGACGAGCCTGCGCGCAGCACCACGTTCATGGCCCGCGTGGGGTATTGCGAATGCGGGACGTAGTAAGCAATGCGCGAATCAGCGTCAAGCGAATATTGCTTGATGCGTCCGACGATGCCGACAACGGTGATCCAGTTCGGCTTGTCTTTGAGTCCGCCAAAATGGAAGCGTTTGCCCAGAGCATCTTGCCCCGGCCACATCTGTTGCGCCATGTATTCGTCGACCACCGCTACTTTTGGAGTGTCGGGCGTATCCTGATCGTTAAACAGGCGCCCGCGCTGCAAGGGGATCTGCATGGCTTCAAAGTAATGTCCGGCGGAGATACGAATGTCCGCGTTGATAAAGTTTTCGCCCGGCGCGGGTGCGCGACCTTCCACGGTGATTGGTCCCCAGGCAAACATCTGACTCAACGGCAGGTGTGAAACGGCTCCGGCGGCGCTTACGCCCGGCAACCGTTCCAGGCGGTCCCACAGTTGGCGATAAGTTTGCACCACAGTCGGTCTGTCGCCATATTTTCGTCCGCTCATGGTGAGTTCCAGCGTAAGCACGCCGCTCGTGTTAAAGCCGGGAGAAACATTTTGCAGCCGCGCGAAACTGCGGATGAGCAGCCCGGCGGCGACCAGAACCAGGACTGAAAGTGCCAACTCAGCCATCACGAGAAGTTTGCGTAGGTTGTTGCCGCGTCCCCAGACGGCGCTGGCTCCGGAAGCTCCGCGCGATGCGTCTTGCAGATTGGATTGAACGTCGCGACGGCAAACGCGCAGCGCGGGGGCCAGTCCAAAGAGAATTCCGGCAAAGATGGAAAGCCCCAGCGTGAACAGCAGCACTCCGCCGTCAATGGAGATTTCATGCAACCGTGGAATCTGCTTTCCGCCCAGCACGCGGACGACTTGCAGGCTGCCCATGGAAAACAGCATGCCCAATAGCCCTCCAACAAGCGCCAGTCCCACGCTTTCCGTGAGCAGTTGCCGCAGAAGCCGTGCGCGGCTGGCGCCCAGTGCGGCCCGAATGGCAATTTCTTTTTGCCGCGCCAGCGCCCGCGATAAAAGCAGGTTGGCCACATTCACACAAGCGATCAGCAGCACCAGGCCAACAGCGCCGGACATCAAACGCAAGGGCAGGCGTACGTCACCAACGACTTGCTCCAGGAGCGGGACCACGCCAAACGTGAGTCCGCCGTTGGGCGGATAAAGATCAGGAAAGTCGCGACGCAAGTGCGCGGTGAGCGTATCCATTTCGGCCTGGGCTTGTTGCGCTGTAACGCCTGACCGCAACTTGGCGACGATGTTGTAATCTTCGTGTCCGCGATTAGCAGCAGCGTCTGCGGCCATAGGCAACGGCAGAAGAACTTCGGCATCTTCCGCGCCGTTGAGTGTTGGCATGACTTCGCGCGGCAGGGTGAACGATTCCGGCAGAACGCCTACAATTTCAAAAGCTTGACCGTTGATATTCAGCGCCTTGCCAATCACCTTGGGATCGCCGCCGTAACGCCGCAACCACGTGCCGTGTCCAAGAATAGCCGCACCTGCTCCGCCGGGTGCGTCTTCCTGCGCGGTAAAGAGGCGGCCATGTTCAACGCGTCCACCGAGCATAGACAGCAAGTTGGACGAAACATGAATAGCGCCAATGCGTTCCGGCTCGCCGTCCCCGGTCAGGTTTTCCACGCCGCCAATGGCGATGGCCACGTCTTCAAAACTCTTGCTGGAATTCTTTACGTCAAAATACTGCGCGGTGGAAAACCAATCCTGCGTGATGTTCAACCCGGGCGAGCGGTTCCACAAAATCACCAGCCGCTCTGCGTCCTTGTAGGGAAGAGGATTCAGGAACAGCGCGCTGGTCACGCTGAAGATAGTGGTATTGGCTCCAATGCCGATCATCAGCGACAACACGGCAGCCACTGCAAAGCCCGGACTCTTGGCCAGACCGCGGTACGCGTATGTAAGATCTTTGAGCAGTGTATTCATCGCGATATTAAGGACGGACGCCGTTCTTACTTGTCACCACGCGCCGAAGAAACAAGCGCCGGGGCCAGTTCAGCCGCAGCTGCGCCGATTCGGGCCAGAGCGGCTTTTACCTTCTCCACTTCATAGCCCACGGTGATGCGCAAATGGTGTTCCGTCCCCAGATAAGCTCCCGGCGCCACCAATACCGACGCCTTCTTGCGGATCAGGTTGGCCAGTTCGACGGATGGCACGTCAAAGTTGTATCCGACAAACGCAATCGACGTGGCGACGGCCTTCTGTACGGTAAAGCGGCCTTGTTGCTCGCTGACCCATTGCGCCAGCGCGGCGTGACCTTCGCGCGAAAGTTTTTTCTGGCGGTCGAAAAGCATGTTGCGTTTTTCCGGTTGCAAGGCAATTTCAGCCAGCTTCATGCTCGGGCCGGCGGCAGAGATCACCGCGTACTCGTGGCGTCGCCACAATTCTTCCACGACGTTCGGAGAAGCCAGGGCCCACCCGATCCGCAGTCCGGAGAGGCCATAAGCTTTTGACAGACTGTTCACGCAGATCAGGCGGTCATACATCCCCCAGAAGCTGGGCGTTTCTTCAGACTGAGCACCCGGACCGTCGAGTTCCGTTCCGCGATAAACCTCGTCAGCATGCAGCCACGCGCCATGCTTATCGCAAATCGCCACGATGCGTTGCATCTCGTCGCGCGTAAGAATGCTGCCTGTAGGATTGTTGGGATTCACCACGGCAATGAGCTTGGTCTTGCTGGTGGCCAGCGCTTCCAGTTCATTCAAGTCCAACCGCCAGTTATTTTCCGGACGAAGGTGCGCTTCTTTGACTACGCAACCACGATTCTTGGCCAAGCCCCAGACTTGGCGGTATCCGGGAGAGACGACGATCACTTCGTCGCCGGCTTCCAGCAGCATGTCGCAGGTCATTGAGTTGGCCTGCGCCGCTCCCACCGTTACCAAAACATTAGCGGCCGTGGCGTTTGGGTATAGCGCTGCCGCGCGTTCGCGCAGAAGAGTCGTCCCGTTGACTTCAGGATAATAAAGAGGCAGGTCGATCAGCGCCGCAGCATCGTCACTGCCCAAAAGCTCTCGCACGCTGGTGCATTTAACGGAGCTGTCCGCCAGGTTGTAATCAACGGTGCGTTCGTAGAGCGACTGGAAGTGTTCAAGCTCGAAGTTCTGGAAGTCCATAGCTGGACATTCTACGCGCGCGCGGGGGCCTTGGCTGCTTCCTTCTGCTTCTGCCAGCGCCAATAAAGATATAAGGGAACGCCGGCCAGCACGATGCCGATTCCGATCAAAGCATCTTTTGGTTTTTCCAGAAGCGCGTTGAAAGCCCAGACCGAGGCGAAAACAATGTAGAGCCCAGGGAGCCACGGATATCCAGCGCAACGATACGGACGCTCAGCGTTGGGTAGTTTGCGCCGGAAAATAAACAGGGCGACCACGGCAAGGATGTAGCTGAGCACCATCATGAACATCACATAGGTGAAAAGATCGGCGTACTCAAGGATCAATACCAGGACGGCCGCCCATAGTCCCTGCAAAACCAGGCTGGCAACCGGTGTGTGCCACGTTGGATGCACTCGGGCTAAAGCCTTGAAGAAGACGCCGTCTTCGGCCATCGCGTAGTAAACGCGGGCGCCGGTCATGATGCAACTGGCCATGGCGCCAAAGCACGAAACGGCGATCATGAAAGAGAGCCAGCGTCCCGCGCAGGACGAGAACATGGAAACGGCCGCTCCCTGGGCCACCGCTGTCTGCGCGCCAATTTCACTCATCGGCAATGCGTACAAATAAACGGCGTTGATCGAGAGATAAACCACGCCCACGATCAGCAGACCCAGAGCCATGGAGCGCGGCAGGTTGCGCTGCGGGTCTTTCACTTCTCCGGAAACCCAGGTGATGTAAACCCATCCGTCATACGCCCAAAACACGGCGATGAGCGAGATGCCAATTCCCGCAAAGAGTGTGGGCGAACTGGCGGTAGCGGGCAAGGTGACGGAGTAGTGGCTCCACGACCCGTGGCCAATCGCGATTCCCAGAATTACAAACGCGGCGATGGCGGCAAACTTCATCCACGTGGCAACGTTCTGCAGTATGGCGCCCCAGCGCACGCCAAAAATATTGATCACGGTTTGGCACGCAATGGCTGCCATGGCCATCACGTGACCGCGGGTGAGTTCAAATGGTCCCAAGGCATGAACTTGCGGACCGCTGACGTAAGAATAGGGCCCCAGGCTGATGACTGCGTGCTTGAGATCCAGCCCAGGAAACAAACTGCCAATGTACAAGGCAAAACCCACGGCGAGTGCGGCAATGGTGCCGCCGTTGCTCACGGTGAAAATCATCCAGCCATAAAGGAACGCGACGAACTCTCCGTAAGCTTCCCGCATGTACACATACTGGCCGCCGGCTTCCGGGAACATGGCTCCCATTTCCGCAAACGCAAAACAGGCGAGCAGCGTGATGCCGCCGCCCAGCACCCACACACCCAAAAACAGCCACGGACGGCGTGTGCTCAGGGCAATATCTTGTGCGGTAAGGAAAATGCCGGAACCAATGATGCCTCCGGCCAGCAAGAGGACGGAATCAGTCAGCGTGAGACGCCGGACGAGTTTTGTGTTTTCTGCCAATAGGTCCCGAAGCGGGCGATTCCGTGTGGGGCTCATTATATGTCGCTTCGCTCCAAACCGCTTTGGCGGCATTGGAATCCTCAGGGAATTTTCTGGCCTCTCGGCAGCCGGCTCGGCGCGCAAGTCGGCCACGCCGGCAGATTGCACAAGGCACGTCGCTTCGCTCCAAACCGCCCTGGCAGCGTTTGGATCGAATGAAAATTCGGGTAGAGTCAACCTTTTGTTGGCGCTTTGATCTTCCGATCTTCCGGCTTCGTAGCGTTGTACTCCGCTGATTTTCCCCTTGGCACGCTCAGCGTTTTCCAGTTCGTGCTCTGAATCAGCTTGGCCGCAAATTGTATCTGCCCAACATGGCTGGAGATGTGGTTGAGGCTGCGGTTGATGGCCTGAATTATGGTATGAGGCTCGCTGCGGATATAGATGGTCTTGGCGAAGTCGTCCGGAGTCAGGTTATGCAAAGTCTCGAACGTGGTGGCGAAGGCCGCTTCCCAGCGCCGCATCAGGTCGTCGCGGGTATTCGCTGAGGTGATAATGAATTCCTGGTCGCGATCGCGGTCCGGCTTCTCGCCGTCCGAGGTTAGGAAGTCTGTCCAGCGCGACCGCAGGTTCCCGGAGATATGTTTTACCAGCATGGCCAGGCTGTTGGATTCCGGGTCAGGGACGTGAAAGAATCCACGGTCATCCACCTGGGCCAGAGCGCCGTCCGCGAGGCGTTTGTAGCCGCGAAAGCTGCGGCGGGCTTCATCCAGGTAGGCGGCGGCAAAAGAGAGATCGTCAGCCATGGGATTTTTGGTTCTCCTGCGGCGATATGTGCCTGTATTACTGCATCCTTTAGTCTAGCAATGTTACCCGGACGGGGGCGACGGGCTGCCGGGCGTTGCGCGAAGGGCCGGGTAAAGCCTGCAAAATGAACGGACTCTCCGGGCCGCAAAATAGTTGCATTCGTTTCCTCAAGAAGGTGCGTATATGTCTCCAGAAGGGGACGCCTTGGACTTAGCGCGACAAGCGAAAATGGAACTGGCACTCAAGGAAGCCCAGGCTATCCCGAGTGGTCAGGCGGCGTTTGCCGAGATCGTGCAGGCCCACCAAGCCATGGTGTTCAGCATTGCCTGGCGCTACCTGCAAGACCACTCGCTGGCGGAAGATATGGCCCAGGAAGTTTTTCTGGAACTCTACCAGTCGCTGGCCGGCATCAAGTCCGCGGCCCATCTTACTTACTGGTTGCGGAGGGTGGCGGTACACCGCTGCATTGACCTGGGGCGGCGCCGCAAGCACCGTCGTGAGCAGGCTCTGGAAGAAACTCCGGAGCCGGTACACGAGCAACCTGAGGCGGATCCATTTCTCACGGTGAACGTGCAAAGCTCGCTGGCCACCCTGACCGAACGGCAGCGCATGATGGTGGTGTTGCGATATCAGGAAGGCCTGGGGCCCGCGGAGATCGCCGAGGTGATGAACGTTCCGGTGAACACCGTAAAAAGCAACCTGCACCGCTCGCTGGAAGAATTACGCAAGAAACTCAGCCGCAAGCTGGGAGAGGTACGCTATGCAATTCTCTGAAGATAACTTGAAGGAATCTGAAGATAGCTTGAAGGAAGATAGCTTGAAAGAAGACGATCTCAAGAACGCGCTACGGCCTGTAGATCCCGGTCCGGCATTTACGCAAAGGGTTATGGCCCGCGTAAGCCAGTTGGGTGAAGCCGAAGCCAAGGCCAAGGCCGCTGCTGCGCATCGCAAAGCGCGTAGATTCGCGTGGCTCGCGGCTCCGCGCTGGCTCTCCGTCCGTCCGGCATGGAGCGCCGCCGTTGCCGCCCTGGTTTTGGTGATCGGCCTTGGTCTGGGATACCAGCAGTACCAGCGCGTTCAGCAGCAAAAAGAGCGTGCGCAGGTTGAAGAAGCTCGAAAGGCCAAAGAAGCGGAACGCCAGGTGATGCTGGCCCTGCGCATTACCACCGAAAAACTGAACCATGTTTTCAAGCGCGTGAACGAACCACTGGCACCGGAACAACCAGGAACAAGAATCAGGAGACAGAGTTTATGAGAATCGATCATTCGAAAAGCTTGCCGCGAATTTTTCTGGGAATGGTGCTGGGGTGCGTTCCTCTGGCGGGCTTGGCGCAGCCCGGAAAGCTGGAATTGCAGAACCTGGAAAAGCTTACCGCCAAGGCCGCGGAAGTAAATGACGTAACCCTGGACGGAGCCATGCTGGGCCTGGCCAGCAAGATCCTGGACATGTCCGGCGACGGAGATGCCAGAGACGTGAAGGAGGCCATCAAAGGCGTAAAAGGCATTTACATCAAGAATTTCGAATTTGATGAACCTGATCAGTATGACCAGGCAGACGTGCAAGCTATCCGCGCGCAACTCGCGCGCCCCGGCTGGAGCAAGATTGTGAGCAGCGTGAGCAAGCGCCGCAAGGAACACAGCGAGATCTATATCCTCAAGGAAGGCGACAAGATCGCCGGCCTGGCGATTCTAGTGGCGGAAGCTCGCGAGCTTACCGTTGTGAATATTGTGGGCTTTGTGGACATCGACAAGCTGGCCGTGCTCGGCGGCAAATTCGGCATCCCCAGTGAGCTAAACGAAAAGAAGCACAGGTCAGACGACGATTCCGAGCCCAAAGCGGTGGTCCACAAAGAAAAACACAGAGACAAATCCAAGGACAAATCAGAAGACTCGACCAAGAAAGACTCTAACAAGAAAGACGGCCATGACAACCTTTCCACGGAGGATGACGATGAATAGCCTGCGCCGTATCGCGATTCTGGTGAGCGCCCTCTCCGCGATGTTCTGGCTGAGCGCAGACCAGGCTTACGCTGACGATTTCGGCAACGTGGTCCACCACATTGAGGCCCGCTATCACGTGCATCGCCAGTATCGTTTTGCCCTGGGCTTTGCCGGTCTCGTGGTGAAAGTCTGGCACGTTGGCGGCGTCAAGAGCCTGAAGGTCGCGTTGTTTGAAAACCAGCGTATGGCCAACAGCGCCACGGACGGTGAATTGGATGAGATCGTCCAGCGCGCGGGCGGCAACGGCTGGCAGCCCATCGTCCGTAGCTATTCGCGGCGCACGGGTGAACATACTTTCGTCTATGCCAAAGACCTGGGCAAAGATGTCCAGCTTCTGGTAGTCAACGTGGAGCCGAATGAAGCCGTGGTGGTACAGGTGAAGGTGAACCCGGACAAACTGTTTCAAATGATCGACGGCAATGGCGGGGGTGAGATTTTTCACACCGGCAGCCGTCATCGCAAAGACCGGCATGAGCGGCCTGAAATTCCGGCGGACGCGTTTCTGGCATCGGCCCCGGCAGCCAATGAAGACGGAACGTGCATGTTCTTCCCCGAAGACCAGGCGACGATTTTCTAGATCCAAATTTCAAGTTCAGTTACGTTCCGCGGAAGGCCGGCTTCATACAGCCGGCCTTTGCTTCCGCGTATAATCCCTGCACCCTCCGCGTCGCAGAGAGCAAGTGCCCGTGGGTGGTCGGCCCCGCGTCCCGCCCTCAGGAGGTTTTGCTCATGGCTTGCCCGTCGCGATTGGCGTGTGCGTTTTTTCTTTTCTTTGTAACGTTGTCCGCGTCCGCCCAGGTGCAAAAGCTGGGCGAGGTTTCCTTTGCCGTCCCCGAAGGCTGGAAATACGAATACAACCCGGGTGACGATCACGCTGACATGGTGACGGGGGTCTCGGGCAATTACTGCATTGTGGCGCTGACCGTACCCATCAAATCAACCGGCAACGTGGAACAGGATTTTGCGATCGCCTGGCGCTATATCGTGGAACGCAATCCGCAGGCCTCGGTGCCCTCGAGCTATGAGATCCGCGGGCTGCCCGGCTACTCCGGGCGCGTGGGGAGTTCCACTCTTGATAACCGCACCAAAAACGCTTTCCTGTATCTCCTGGAGACCGGCAAGAGCTTTATTCCGGTGACGATTCTTACGCCCAACCGCACTGTCTATGACAACTACGAAGGTACGGTGCAGCAGGTAGTGAGCAGCGTGCGGCTGGCGCCGCTGCAAGCTCTGCCCATGAAGAAAAACATCACCCTGGCGGACCTGGTGGGCGACTGGAAACATGGCGGCGCGGATGTGATTACTTACGTGAATTCGACCACGGGAAATTATGCCGGCACCTCGACCGCTTATGTGGGTGAGTTCTACACCATTGCCGCAGACGGCAGTTACGCCTACAACCTGCAAGCGATGAGCGATGGTCACGTGGTACGCGAGAAGTCCAGCGGCCAGGTGGAATTCACATCAGAGTTCATTGTCTTCCATGAAAAACCGTCAAACAAACTCAAGCGCTACCGCTTTATTTCCTACCAACACGGCCTGAGCGGAGCCTCGCTGCTTACCGTACTCGGGGAACGGAACGAGCCGACATCTTCGAACATCAGCATGTACTCGGACAAATTCGTGCGCGATCCGGCCAAGCCCGACGGACAAAAGAAATAGGCACGCCTTCTGTTCTCACTGATTGTCAGGTGGCTGGCTTTGTGCATAAAGGAATTGGTAATCGGGTAATTTGGTAAATGAGTAATTGAAGGCAGCTTTCCGTTTTTTTCGGGGCGACTGCTGCGCGGACTTTGGTTGCAAGTCTTCCAATTACCCGATTACCAACTTACTCAATTACCAAATTTTATTGATGCCGCGATTGTCTGACTGGACTCTTTCGATTACTTCTTGTCGTCTCCCGGCTTGTCTTCTTCCAGCACAATCTCCTGCGGCGCCTGTGGACGCAGCAGCGGGAACAAGATTACATCGCGGATGGACTTGGACCCTGTCAGCAGCATGGTCACGCGATCAATGCCAATGCCTTCTCCGCCGGTTGGTGGCAGGCCGTAAGAGAGAGCGCGGATGTAGTCTTCGTCCATGGCGTGGGCTTCTTCGTCACCGCGTTCTTTTTCTTTCAGCTGTTGCTCAAAGCGGCGGCGCTGTTCTTCAGGATCGTTAAGTTCGCTGAAGGCGTTGCCGATCTCCAGTCCGCCGACGAAAACTTCAAAGCGCTCCACCCAGTCCGGCTCGTCGCGTTTATTTTTCGAGAGCGGCGAAATTGCGACAGGGAAGTCATAGAGGATCGTCGGTTGGATCAGGTGCTCTTCGGCAACGTGTTCAAACAACGCAGCAATTGTTTTGCCCGCGGGATCTTTCGAATCGTAGGGCATGTGCGGCGTGTGCTTGGCGTTGAGCCGCTGAACAAGTTTGCCCACGGATTCGGCGGACGCAAAGTCAGACATTTCTGGTTTAGGCGCGGCGGCTTCCGGCCAATATTTCATGATGGCTTCGCGCATGCTCAAGCGTTGCCAGTTGGCGAAATCAAATTCATGGCCGTTGAAATTCGCCTTGGTGGTGCCGTTCACGTCCATGGCCGTTTGCGCCAGCAGATCTTCGGTGATCTGCATCATGTCTTTGTAATCCGCGTAGGCCTGGTAAAACTCCAGCATGGTGAACTCAGGGTTGTGCTGTGTGGAGACGCCTTCATTGCGGAAGTTGCGATTGATTTCATACACGCGGTCCAGCCCGCCCACGACCAGGCGCTTCAAATACAGTTCGGGCGCGATGCGCAGGTATAGATCGACATCAAGAGTATTGTGGTGCGTGACGAAAGGCCGCGCGGTGGCGCCGCCGGCAATCGCCTGCATCATAGGGGTTTCCACTTCCACATAGCCGCGTGCGTCAAAGAACCGCCGCATGGACTGCACCACCTTGCTGCGTTTAACGAAGACGGCGCGCACGTCCTGGTTCATCACCATGTCTACATAGCGCTGGCGATAGCGAAGTTCTACGTCCTGCAGGCCGTGCCATTTTTCCGGCAGAGGCAGCAGGTCTTTGCTCAGGAAGGTAATTTCTTCCACGTGGATCGTCAGCTCACCGGTGCGCGTGCGGAACAGGTAACCGCTTACGCCGATGTGGTCGCCCAGGTCCAGCAGCTTGTACAACGCAAACCCATTTTCACCGACCAAGTCCAGCTTCACGTAGATTTGCAAACGCTGTCCGCCCTGTTGCAAGTGCGCGAACCCGGCTTTGCCTTGCAGCCGTATGGACATCAACCGCCCCGCGACTTTTACGTTTACGCGGTCTTTTTCCAGTTCTTCCGCCGTCTTCTGGGTAAAGTCGGCCAGGATTTGCGGTACGGTGTGGGTGAAGGCGTACTTGTGGGTGTAGGCTTCCTGGCCCAGAGCAACAATGTCGCGCAGCTTCTGCTGGCGCAGTTCGTAGATTTTAGTTTCTAAGGACACGGGTGAGTTTCCGCCTTGTGGTTGAACGTTGAATTATAAATGGTGATCGCGAGAACTACTCACCGCGGAGACACGGAGACAGGAGCCGAAGAGAAACGCAGCCGCAGATTGCGCAGATAGGCGCAAGATAACTTCGCGGGGGACTTGGCTACGATGCTTGTCCTGGCTCACTGCCTTTTCAGATCAACGTTGATCTGCGCGATCAGCGGCTAAATGTTTTGTTTTCTCCGCGTCTCCGCGCCACTGCGGTGAATTTGTTATATTCCTGATCGTATGCCCAACAAGAAAATTGCCGTGGTAGCAGGCGACGGTATCGGCAAAGAAGTCATTCCCGCGGCGCTGAAGGTGGTCCAGGCGACCGGCGCGGCGGTTGAGTTCACGCACTTTGACTGGTCAGCCGACCGTTATCTCAAAGACGGTGTCACCATCCCCGCGGACGGCTTTGCCATGCTCGACCGTGATTTTGACGCGATCTTTGTGGGCGCACTGGGCGATCCGCGCGTGCCGACGAACATCCACGCCAAAGAGATCCTGCTGGGCATGCGCTTCAAGATGGACCTGTACGCCAACGTGCGTCCGGTGAAGTTGCTGGATGAATCGCTGTGTCCGCTCAAGGGCGTAAAGCCGGAGCACGTGGACTTTGTAGTGATCCGCGAAAATACTGAAGGTCCGTATGTGGACGCTGGCGGAGTGCTCAAGCAGGGAACTCCGGACGAGATCGCGACGCAAGAAGACTTCAATACACGTAAAGGCGTGGAGCGGGTAATCCGCTATGCGTTTGAGCTGGCGCGCAAGCAAGGCCGCAAGAAAGTGTTGATGTCAGACAAGTCGAACGTCATGACGTTCGCGGGCGGCCTGTGGCAGCGGGTCTTCAAACTGGTAGCCGCCGAATATCCTGACATTCAGACGCAGCACATGTACGTGGACGCCTTGTGCATGCACATGGCGCGCGATCCCAAACAGTTTGACGTGATCGTGACCAACAACATGTTCGGCGACATCATTACGGACCTGGCCGCGGCGCTCCAGGGCGGGCTCGGGATGGCGGCCAGCGGGAATATCCATCCCGGCAAGACTTCAATGTTTGAGCCGGTCCACGGATCGGCGCCGCCTTTTGCAGGGAAGAACATCGCCAACCCGATTGGCGCGATCTCCACGGCGGCCATGATGCTGGAGCATCTGGGATTCGGCAAGGAAGCCGAGAGGATCAATGATGCGGTGCTGGCGGCCGTGCAGCAGAAGAAGACAACGGCCGAC
>JANXPR010000491.1 GCA_025357215.1 Acidobacteriaceae bacterium
CAGGATGGCCGTCCATGTTATTCCTTCCAATGAACGGTAAAGACGTAGTTTACCGCTGCGGTTGCAACGAGTGGCATGAGAGTAAGACCGGCGGCGGCAGTAGCGGGAATGATGATTTCTCCATCAGGCGCGGCAATCCATCGGAAGGTCGCTCTCTGGTTCTGTGCCCACTGAAGCGGGAACGAGTTTGCGGTCACGGTGACCGCAGTGCCTCCAGGCGCGCTGAATAGGGCAAGAGAAGCGGGATCGCCGGGATCGAGGGCAACAGGGGTCACGGCGGTCGGCGTACCGAAGTTCACGGTGGATCGCTGAAAAGCGAACTTGGCCGCGTTATCCGCCGGAGTGGCATCGGAACCGCAGACAACGTCATACATCTGAAGGCGGAACGTGGTCGCGCCTACGATGTTGAACAATGCAGCCGTGCTTGACTGCGTGTTCGTCTGGTTTGTAAAACCGTTATATCTTCGCATTTTGATTTATTGATTGATTTAATTTGTTGACCTTTTAGTGGTTCACGGTCCATGTGACGGTGAGGGTGTCGTTTGTAGAAAGTGTTGCGGATGAGGCAAAGTTTCCTTCGACAAACATATTGCCAGTTGAACTGGCGTCAAAAAGAGCTGCTGATGCAACGGTCTGCGTCCCCGTTGCGGTGAACGTTTTTGTTTGAGTGAAGCTTGCGGCACCGTCAAGCGATGCCGGGGTGACATAGCCTCCTGCGGTCGCTGCGGCCCGCGTAAAGCCGTTGACTGCAAGCTCGCCTGAAAGCGTAGTGTCGCCTTTTGCCGGGGTGAGCGTCGTCGGCGAAACGGCGATAAACTTTGGAGCGGCGGGTGAGGAAATGCCGCCGAGCGTGCTTCCCGACATGAGCGATGCGGTGATGGCTGCTCCCGCATCTACGCGGGAATTGAATGCAACCCTTGTCTTTGGGAGCTTATAGACTCCCGTAAGGATTTCTCCATTCTCTCGCTCTATCGTCTGGAGAAACTCACCCTTTTTTAAAATCTCTCCGAGCCAATACCGCTGGAATCTCGCGATCTTCGTCTCAATACGATTGAATCCTGAAACGCCAAGATGGAAGCCGATGAAGGCTCCAATCTTCGTGTGAAGAAAGCGTTTTATGATTTGCCCGGCAGGTGAATACTGCATCGGGGCTTTGGTTTGCATGTTCATGCGGGTAGATGTTTAGCCGTGGCCCGGTGTGATCCGAGCCACGAGCCAAACGGTTAGATCGTCGCGAACTGAGGGAAGAACTCGCCGAGCGTGTTCACATAGACAGCATTCGGCACGACGGTCGCGTCGTCCAAAGCGGTCGTTCCGCCGACAAAGTTACCGGCGCCGGTTGGGTTCACGCGGACATAACCGATAGCGATTACGCCATCAGGGAGTGCCGGGAAGACGACGGCCCCAAGGGTCGCGCCAGCGGTTCCCATCGTGGTCGTGAGCGTCCCTGCGGAGTTCACGCCGAAGACGAAGACGTTGAACGTTGCGTTTACGACGGTTCCCGCAAGGGTGGTCATCGTAGCGGCTGCTTTCGTGAAGACCTGACCGTCGATCATAAAGTCGATAATGTTGACGGTCTTCGCGTTTGGGCTGGCTGCGCCGAAGAGCGCGAGAGCTCCCGAGACAAGCAAGCCGTTACAGACGGCTCTCTGAAGCTTGTCAAAAAGCGCGGTCAATTCGTTTTCCGTGTTCGGAAAGTTGATGGATTTTATTCTGCTCATAAATATTTATTTGAATTTGTGGACCTTTATGCCCTTGTCTTGGCCTTAATGTCCTTTGGGACCGCTGTTACGCGGTCCCTTTATGGATCAAGGATTATCCAGTGCAGAAGAGCTCTGTGGCGAATTTCAAGCGGTTGTCCGTGACTTTCGCGCCGTAAACGTAGAGGTCTTTGAAAGCGGCACCGAAGTTACCGATGAGGTCTTCTTCCATGCCGACCTGCAAAACCTTGTCCGCAAACGTGAGCCAATTGCGGTTTGCTGCGATGCAGTGAAAACCGTTCACGTTATCGCCCTGAATTCGCGGAGTCTTGATGACTTTGAATCCGAGGAGTTCTGTAAGGAAACCCTTCTGGACCAAAGCTTCGAAGGCTGCCGGAACGCTCAAGGAGATGTTCGTGCCTTGCGGAATGTACTGCGCGATGGTCGGGTGCAAAAGGAGGAATCGATCTTCCTCAGGAACCTCTGCATTGTCGAGGGCAACCTGAAGAGCGATTATCTTCGCCATGATGTTACCGGCCGTGATCGCGATAGGCGTGTTCGCCTGGATGGTGTACGTAGCACCTGCGTTGATGACTCCGCCATCGTAGGCGGCGGCATCATCATAGGTGTCGTTCTGAATCACAATGGCGGTCGCGCTCGTGAATGTGATGACGCGATACCATTTTGAATGACCAGTGGCTTTAAAGCCTTTACCCACCATCGAAGCGGTGAACGTGGTTCCGGAGCCGGTTACGTTGCCGGAAACGTCGATAGTGACGGTGCCAGTCGTGTAATCGGTACCGGTGCGCTGGCCCGCTGCAATGTTCGGATAGAAACCGAGAATGAAATTGTCGATATTCTTCCGACGCTCTTGCGCGAGCTGCTCAATGATGACAGGCTTCGGTTCCTTGATGTAGGACTTCCACTTGTCGATCGTGTTCTCTCTCCAGTAGAACGATTTCTGTTTGGAGAGTGTGAGCTGGCCGTTAATTTCCTGCAAAGCCGACGCGGTCAAGTTTGAGCCCGTGTAGTCCTGCTCGGAAAGACGGCTGAAGCTAAGGATGTTGACCTTGCTTCCGACCGCGTTCACATCACCTTCGTAGTCCCGGTTCGTGATTAAGTCATAAACCGAGCGCGCATACATTTCCTTCATTACCTTCGCCGAAAAGCCTTCGGCGAGTTTAGTAGCAAATGGAGATGGCATTACGATTGATAGTTTTGGTTAAAACTCCAACCGTCGATTTTGAGCCCTATTCCTCAATCTGGATGTCGTGAGTCTTGATGTACTGTTCCCACGCCGGATAGTTCGACGTGCGGAGTGCATTCAATTCTTCTGACGAGAGAGTCTTGGGCTTTTCGGGTGTTCGAGGACCACCATTGCCAGTTTCAAGTCCTGGCTTGGGCGTCGTTATGGGAGCTGGTGCAGCGGCACCCTGAAGTTGGAGAAACGCCGGCACGAGGACTTCCATAGAAATTCCTTTGTGCTGCGGCTTCATCGCGTAATCCCTGAATGCCTGTTCTTTGCCTTGTAAGGTTTGATCGGAGGAGATGCGAAGCTCGATGCTCGTACTCCATGCCCGTTCTTCCTGAAGCTGTTGCGCTATGCGCGAGGCATTTGCGGAACCACGTTCTGCGCCGTAGGTGCGCCTGGCGAGACCCTTTTGGATGTCGTCGTACAGATCCCAATCCGGGAATGCTGTCCTGAGTTCCGAATCGGTTGGTTCTTTTGTCAATTCCTTCCGTGCATCCTCTTCTGCCTTTAATCGGGCGGCGAGGACTTGATTTTCCGTGGTCGAAGCTCCGAATTTAATCTTGAGCTCCTCGTTCTCCTTGCGGAGAATTTCCTCGGCAGTCGGCGCGGGCGGCTGAGCCGGTGGGATAGCGACCGGAGGCACTGTTCCCGTCCCGTCTCCGGGGTTTGGGTTGATTGGTGCTGGCATTGAATTGGTGCCGTGTCGTTTAGACGTTAGGCGTTAATTTCATATTAGGTCACGCCCGAAATAGCGCAACCTTTTCTGTGCATAACTATTTTTTCTTGGCAGGCTTGGAAGCCTCTTCGCTTGCCTGGACGGGTTCGTCCTTGGCCATTACGAAGCACTCGGCGAACCGCTCCCGCTGCTCGGGCGTGAGGTATGATTCTCGCGCTCGAAGAAACGTGCGATCATGCTCGGAGAGAGAGCCGGGAGTCTGCGCAAGCAAATGTTCTAACTGTTTTTGTGATTCGTGGTCCATGGCGTTAGAAAACCTGAATGGTTGAAAGGAAGGTCGAAGCAGCCATGACATTCGCGCCGTTCTGGATCGAAGAGAGCGTCGAAGCGACAAGCGCCGCAAGTCCGTTCAATGCTTCCACAAAATCAGCAGCCGCGATAACGCTCGTAGCGCCCTGGGAGTTCGTGACGCTGTAATTCACGCCGTCGGCGGCGAGTGTCACTGATGCTCCAACCATAGAAACGAGTGTATTGATTTGGTCTTGACTCATGATTTTAGGGTTATTGTGTTGCGACCTTTTTACTGTATGTCATATTTATTTTTTAAGAACGCTCGGAGGTTGTCGCGTTCTTTCTCGGGGGTGACGATGATCTTCGTAATGAGTTCTAAAATCGTGGTGTACGCCTTGTAATAGGAATCCTTCTTGTCGGAATTCTCGTGCTTGCGAAGCTCGGCATTGCCGCGCTCAATTTCAACCGGGAGAAACTTTTTAAGGTCTTCAATGGTGACATCATTTTTCCCGAGAATCTTGGCCCACTGAAGCCACGTATGGCGCTCTGCGGGTTTAAGATCGTCGATACTCTTGAGCCCTAATTTTGCGAGGATTTGTTCAAACATTGGCGGGTTGAGGCATAGGGGTTTTTATGGGTAAGGCGGGAACTCCGGGACCGGCAGGCGCTCCGCCGCCTGGGACTGCTGCGGCCATTTCTGCCGCCTGGTCGTCGAAATTCATAACTTCTTTCTTCTGATCCGGGGTGAGGTCGAGCCAGTCGAGGGTCTTCTCTTTTGCGATCTGTTTCAGAGGGGCATTGTTCGGGAACTGGCCTGTCGCAACGTTGAGCTTCTGAATCATCTCAAGCGCGTCAGATTCCTTATCTGCCTTGGAGCCGACTTTTACCGCGTAGCCATGCTTCGAATATGTTTCGACGAGATTAACCGTCTTCGGCCAGTAATCACCTTTCACTGATTTCTTGTAAAGCGTGGGCTTCGTCATATCGTTTCCATTTGCCATTACAAGCGCGACAAAGACGCGGCCGATGTCCTCCCAATAGCGCTTGTGATACTTGGAAATGTTTTTAGCGCGGTCTTTTGCCTTCTGTGCGAGGACTTGAATTTCTTGCGCGGTTTGTTGCTCCCCGCCATTAGGGTCGCCTTGTCCGTTCTCGATTGCCGTGGCCCCGGACACGCCTTCGATGTTTTCCTCGATCCAATTGAGCTCGTTGAAAACATCCGCCATCTGCGGGACGGTAAGCGGTTTGAGAATCTTATTTGGATCGCCGGGAACGGGATAGAAACCAAAAGGCGCGGGGTCATAGCCTACTGGACTCCATCCATCGGTCGCGGCGGAATCATAGAATTGCATTCCATAGTTGAAGAGCTGGCCGTTCTCCACCTTCTGACTCCATCGGGCGTTTGCGACGAGGTTTAAAACGCGAACACTGTCGGCTCCGCCGTCGCTCCAGATGTCGGTACGTTCGGAATCTCCGGCCCATGATGCCCATGAAAACATATTGATCCCGAGAATCTCTTCAAGGGGCTTCTGCATGAGTATCTCATTCGAGTTTCCGGTAACGACAACCATGGTGACTTCTTTCTTGAGGTCGGGGTCCCACATCTTTTCCTGCGTCTCATTAAGCTCAACGTAGGTTTCGCCGACGATAGGCAAAAGAACGTCGGGTACTCCCAAGTCGATCATGCGCTGTGATCGGTCGGCAACAATGAGTGAGTTCTGGCCGGCCTGGATGAGGCCCGCCTTCGTTGCAAAGAACGTTCGAAGGGCGGCAATTGCGGCTGAATCATAAAGAGGGTTGCGCTCGATGTCAGCGATCTTCCGATAAATACCGACGTGCGTGATTCTCTTTGCCGATTGCAAGTCCCAAGGGTTCGCGTAACGGTCAACTAAAACATCTTGCGGGTCGATGACTTCCATGTGAAACCAGCCGTCGATGATATTCATTTTCATGAACGTCCGGCCATATAGCCATTCTTGCTTGCGGTCTACTTCTTCGAGGATGTCGAGGCGATTGCGTTCCGAACACTCCGCCCAGTACTCGTTGAGAAAAAGTTCTGCTTGCTTGTCGTTTGATTTGCTTTCGTAATAGTTATCAACTGGCCAATTGGTCTGCGTGAGATACGTTTTAAGGGTCTTCTTCATGTACGGGACATTCACTGATTGCCGCTGAGTGAGGCGGTTTGTGATCACGGTGTCCCGATAAAGCTCGTAATTCGTCGTCCATTGAGGGTGGCGACGTTCTCGCCAAAAACGATCGGCGATGAGGTTCTTTTGAATTATGTCGATGGTGAGCGATTGGACCATAAGGGAAGGCCATCGACCTTGGCTTATGCTTTCAGTCTAGGTTATCTGCGGCAGAGTACAAGCTGTGGATAAAATCAGCCGAGTCCTGGGAAAGGCTTTACGAGGCCCGTTGTAGGGGGAGGCATGAAGATATCTTTCTTTTGGTTCCGCATCTGGAAGCCAATTGCACAAGCGGTAAGCAAATCCCAATGCTGGGTTGCGAGATCATTAAAACGGGTCGTATTGAGTTCTTCTTTGTCGTACCGGCGCATCTCAGAGACGATGAGGATTGAAGGGATTTCGATAAGAGAGTCATTCACGGCGGTCGAGAGATCAAACATCATCTTGGGTTTCGATACGAGGTTCGTATCCCAGCCGAGCTTATCCTTCTCGTCCACAAAGATATTCCTGATCGGATAGATTTCTTTGAGCTTCGATAGTGTCGTATGGCCGTGATTGTTTCGTTCTACTGCCACAAGCGCCATACTGTATTTCTCAGCTCCGTTCTTTATCTGATATGCAAAGATGTCGGGCGCAATCTTGTTATCAGCAAATGTGGCAACGACAACTGGTTTTATCGGCGTGAAATCCCAAATGACGCAGGTTGAGCTGTCCTGGCCGACACCTTCGGCAACGTCCGCTCCAAGCGCGTACCTATGCCCAATGATTGGAGGCTCAAAATATGTCCAGCCTGCGACGATCTCGCCGGCTTTGAGGGTAAAGACATTGAGCTTCGTTCCATCAAAGAGCTTTGCTCCCGAGTTTTCAAAAGCTTCAAAGACCGTCGTCGGGTATTCCCGCTTCATGTCTGCCCAATTTTTGTTGAGTGAAAGGAATTTTTCGTAGTAATAGCTGATTTGGAGATCGGTAAGTTTGTTCTGCGCCTGATACTCACGCATTTCTTTCGGGATGTCTTCCCGGATGCGAATACGGCTCATTTCATCGTCGTCATACGTCCAGTTAAAGAAATGGGCTTTGAATTCGGAGGGGGAAGTCGGGGCGTTGCGCTTCCATGCTTCCCAAAAAAGATCATAAAAAAGTCCGTCTGATCCGTTTGCGGTCGATTCAATGTCCACACGGCCATGAAGGGGAACGGCTGGAATTGATCCGGTAAGGATCTCTTTTGCCTTCTGGGGGAAATCTTTGCAGACCTTTGCAAATTCCGTGATGTGAAGGCGTTGGAATGTTCCGGAGCGGCCGGAGGAATCGACGCTGATCGAGCTTATGGTCTTATCCCCGAAGTCAAATTTAAGCTGCCGGGCGGTATCGGTGCTTACACCGTAGAGCTGTGAGAGTGGAAAATGCTCCCAGGCAAGCTCTACCTTGTTCGCAAAGATGTCCTTCGCGGTATCGAGGTCTTGGGCAATGAAGAGAGAATCAAAGTTCCGTGTGAAAAGGGTGTCGTCGAGATCGTCGATGGATTCATACGTCGTAAAGCCAAGCTGCCGGGATTTGAGAACGATGTTCCGGGTGTGCTTCTTGGCTTCGAATTCTCGCTGTGCTCGGTTCGGTTTGAATTGGACGAGCGCCGCAAGCTTATTTTTTATCGTGTACAGATGGCTGAGGCGCCACTGCTTGTCCTTTAGGCGCGGGTCCATGTTCGAGTTGATCGAGAACGTTGCTTATTGAAATGTTTCCGGAGTGTTCGACCTTCTCTGTGATCCGGGCTTTCAGTTTGTTGTATTCGCGGATGGCGGCGACCTTGGCCTCGGGCTTGTGATCTTGAAGAATCACTTTGACGAGTTCGCGATCAACAACATCGTCTTTCAGCATTTCATTTAGGAGCTTTGTAAGACGGTCTTGAATCTTAGGGCTTCTGAGGAGACGATGACCCTCCACGCTACAGACGTTATATTGCTTCTGATATTCACTGTCGTCGGTTGGTTTTCCTTCGGCGTCCATAGGCTTGGCACGGGACAGCTCATCGAGGCTATAGGCATAAGCCTCGGCATACGAGAGGGTCGCATTTCCAAAAAGCTCCGAATTTTTTACATAAAATTGGCAAAATAGTTCGTGCTTCGGATTGAGGCCCGGCTTTACTGCTACGGGCTTTTTCTTCTTTTGGGATTTCTTTTTGGCCTTGGGCATTGTGCTGTTTGTTTTAATTATTCGCGGGATTTGAGCCACAATTTGGCGAGTGCCTCAACGTCTTCTTTACACCAGCGGGTTTGTATTCGCTTCATATCCTGCGTGATTCCACAGGCCCGAAACTGATCGGGATATTTAACGATCAGCCACACTTTTCTAAAGGCTGGGGAGCATGATTCGATGAGTTCGGAGAGGGTGGGGAAATATGTGTCTTCGGCATCTGGGGCTTCATCGAGCGGTTTAAATTTAGTTGTTGGTAGATATTCCTCGGGCTTTACGTCTGTAAACCGCTTTTCAAAATGCCCTTTTCCCTTTTGCGGTAATCCCGCGTCTTTAAGCTGTTCGGCAAGGTCGTAGATCATTTGATTGGTGTTTGTCTTACCGGGAAGTCGATCACGAGATTAAAAACCAGTTTCCAGAGAGGGCGGGGCATCCATCGCGGTTTCTTCTTCGTCATGGCTCGCGCCAAAGCACCAATAAATTGCGGGTCATCGATGGTGGACTTTACGGCCATATTAAGTTTATGAGTGCGGTCGTATTTTCGGCTCATGTGTTTATTACTTCTCTGAGTTTTAACCGTTCATTTGTGCTTTTTGCCGCGTCGTAGGCGCGTACGTAATGGTATGAGCGCATGAGTGGGGATCTACTGAAGAGGTCATTTACCCAAACCGTGAGAATTTCAGTAGGGATACCGAGACGCGTAAAGAAATCCAGAGCAAATTTTGCGTTAATCTTAATTCGGGAGCCGATCTCTGCGGCATCATTCCACACTAAAATCTGTGGACCTTGTTCTAATTCTTCGAATGGAGTCATTGGGTAGGATTTAATTTCAGTTTAGCTTTTACGAGCTTTTCTGCAAGCGAGGAATTTTTAGAATGATCTGGGCGGGGCAATGTCCGCGTGGTAATTGAGATTATGGCACTGGCATTCACAGTCCGGATCGTGCTTTTCATCAAAACTGCGCTCCAGCTTACCGGGGCAATCTTTGTGCTGTCCTTCTCTGCATTCCTGGGTGCGGCGGGGTTTCACGGGTTCATTTCAGGACGAGATATGTGTGATCAAGATGCTCCGGGAGCCAAAGACTTTCGATTTGCCTTTTTAAAGCCGCGTATTCCGGCGTCTCGAACCCTTTCACTTCCACGAGTTCGAAGCTGTCGTCATTGTGGTGAATGCGGAAATCGACCTTGTGGCGGCGGATGAATCCTCCGTCTGCCCGACGAATCTCAATCGGGAACTGCCGCTGCCAATCTTTGAGTTTTCCTGCCCGCTTCCGCCAGTCGAGGTCCATCGCGTATTGAGCTTCGAATCGGGAGTCATACCAATAGCCGTTATACCGGCATCTGATCGCGGTGTACTGCCCTGGCTTGGCCCTCTTGGAGCCGAGCACCTTCCCGCAAATACACTCAGCGTCATTCGTTTGAGAATTGACGAAGTACCGGTGGGAATGTTTCTTTGCGAAGCGCCGTTGTATGTATGTCATTCTCCGGGCAATAAGAATTTTGTTCCCTCTAGCGATTCAAAAAGGGTCTTGCCGTCTTTGCGGGTCATGTACGGCAGAAACACCTCCTGCACTTTTGCCATTCGGGTATCAACGAGTGCCATTTGCGCCGTGACCCAATCGCGTATATTGGCCCAGCCGGTTCGATATGCCTGATCCTTGAGATCATCGGAATTCCTCCAACGTTTCTCGCCTTTGAGGACTGCTTCAACCTGATCAAGCCGAGCGGGAAGCCTGAAACCAATCAATTTACCTTCGAGATTCATAGCAAAGGATAGCGCCGTAACCTAGCCCTGGTCGTTGTAATCAAACATAAGCTTTTGCGCTCCGTGAGAGGCCAAGCATTTTTGAATCACGTCGAACGTGTTTTTGCTTTTTGAGGTGTAATTTTTGAGAGCCATGAGCGGGGTTATTTTGTAAGCTTTTCCATGAGGAGATTCATTTGCTTTTCGAGGAGGCGGCGGACATAGATCATCCGTTCGAAGTCTGGTACGAGGGTCGCGCCTAACTGCTGATACATCTGAACAATTTCTCTTTCACAAGAAGAGATAATCGCGTACATGAGTTCTTCTTCGAGTGGCATGCTTTTAGCAAACCGTTGTTTTCCCCTCCCGTTCGACGTAATTCGGGCATTCTTCATTCAAGCAAACCCAATGGCCGTCGGTTCGTTTGTGGAGTTCTTCTAAACAGATACAACGGGGAACGGCGGGATTGAGGATCATAGAGAAACAGTGAAGTTAATTAACTCACGCGGGTCGAGAGGCGCTGCCTTGACACTTCCCCAGATCATATTGACCTTTCCGAGCGGGAGGCCGAGATCGTCTGCTACTTGCTGACTTGTGCGACCGGCGATCTTCAAGACCTCAATTTTCTCTATGAGCGGGTTCACCGCACCCTCAAGTAAGTCCTTGTGGTAATAGCCTCTGCTCTTGTCCGTTGAGGGGCCATGGAAGAACCTGATGTGGGACAACACGTTATTGTCGATATTGTGGCGCTCACGAACAGTGATTTAGGGACTGCTTTATCGCCACGCGATGAAGCCGCTTAACAATTTCCTCAATGATGCGTCGGCATTCTGACTCCATTTGTTCAATCTCAATATCGAGATTCATAAGGCGGTCGAAAAGCTGCTTATTGCTGCGGCGTGTGAATCTCATTTCTCTTGGTAGCCGAGGAGATCGGCGATGAAGTTAATTGTTTCTTGGATTGTCATGATTGTTTTCTTGCATATTGACCCTCCCCACATTTCACGCACCACCACTCCGGCAATACTCCGTCCTGGACCTTGTACCACTGATCTTCTTTTAGAAAATGGCCGTAATGTCGCCAGTCATGTATGTGAAGTGCTTTTTGGATCTTTTCGACTAGGACGGTGAAGGTCATACTGCGATAAATAGTTTCTGCTGTCCGACTGGTTGAGGCATGAGACACGGGACATGCGCATAGATCGGGCTGAATTCCGGGAACTTATGCTTGAGCTGGTTAATGTGGACGAGGGAACTTTTGTCGTGGCCGATGACGTGATTGTCCTGGACGAGGACGCTACGCGGGACAACGATCTCACCCCTGAGGTCAGCGCCACCTCGG
>JANXPR010000509.1 GCA_025357215.1 Acidobacteriaceae bacterium
GACTGGAAAACGTCAGACAACAAGCAGCGCATCAAGGTCTACCGGCTGACGGCGACAGGGAAGAAACGGCTCGTCCAGGAGCGCTCGCGCTGGGAACAGATGCAGGAAGCAATGGGCGGGATACTGAACAAAGCCAAGGAGAGCGAATCATGACCTTTGGACCCTTTGGACGCAACAAGCGTGAGCAAGACCTGCGCGACGAACTTGAATCTCACGTTCGGATGGCGGCCGGCGATCGCCAGGAGCGTGGCCAGTCTTCCGACGAAGCCAATGCCGCGGCCCGCCGTGAACTGGGCAACATGGGAATGATTGAGGAAGTCACGCACGAAACCTGGGGCTGGGGATGGCTCATGCGCTTCATGCAAGACATGCGGTATGGTGTGCGCGTGATGCGGCGGAGTCCGGTTTCCACCGCGGTCTCGATTCTTACGCTGACGCTGGGCATCGGCGCCAGCACGGCGATTTTCAGCGTGGTCTACGGAGTGTTGCTCCGTCCGCTGGCGTTCGAAAAACCCGAACAACTGGTCCAGGTATGGGAGGTTGACGGCAAGGGCAACCAGATGGCTCTAGCCGATCCCAACTTCGCGGATTTTCGTGCCCAGGCACACTCGCTGCAAGGGCTGGCGGAATTTTCCTCGTGGACCGAATCAGTTTCCGGTGGAAGCGAACCCCGACGTCTGACGGTAGCTACCGTTTCGCAAGATTTCTTTCCGGTGATGCGGGCCAAGCCGGCGATTGGCCGCAGCTTTAAGGCCGACGATCAACGTGCCGGCGCGGCGCCGGTAGTGCTGGTAAGTTATAACTTTTGGCAACAATACCTGAACGCCACGCGGGACCTTTCCAAACTGAAGTTGAACGTAGGCAACAAATCTTCTTTCGTTGCGGGCGTGTTGCCGGAAGGTTTTCATTTTCCCGACGATGCCGATGTCTGGATGCCGCGCGAACTAGAGCCGCCGTTGCCCAGCAGGTCCGCACACAACTGGAAAGCAGTTGGCCGGCTCCGGGACGATGCGATGGTTGACCGGGCTCATGCCGAGCTCTCGGGAATCGCGCAGCAGATCAAGCAGCAGTACGGACAAGAAGTAGACCTGTCTTCCGCCGTGGCGCTACCCCTGCGCGACGCCATCACTGGCGATGTCCGTCCGCGACTGGTGATCCTGCTGGTGGCCGTAGCTTTTCTTCTGCTCGTGGGTTGCGCCAACGTAATGAACCTCCTGCTGGCGCAGGCTTCCGCGCGGGAAGGTGAATTGGCGGTTCGCGCCGCGCTGGGTGCGTCACGCGGACGATTGATTCGCCAGTTTCTTGCCGAGGCTCTGCTGCTTGCTCTTAGCGGTGGGGCGCTGGGCGTTCTGACTTCCTATTTCGGTGTCCGCTTGCTGGTGGCGGCCGCTCCGGCCAACACACCGCGACTTTCAGAAGTGTCTGTTCAGTGGCCCGTTCTGTTGTTTGCCTTGGGCGTGTCGATTGTCGTTGCCACTACGTTGGGAATTTTTACCGCGCTACGTGCCACATCGCATGACGTCCGCTCGTCCCTGGCGGAAGGCGGACGCAGCCAGGCCGGCGCGGCGGCGAGCCAGAAACTTGGACGGTTGATCATCGCCGGACAGTTGGCCATCACGCTGGTGCTGCTGGTGGGCGCTGGATTGATGGGCCGGAGCCTGTTGCGGGTGTTGTCCATTGATCCTGGATTCCGTACAGAGCAGGTTCTTACGATGGACCTGGCGATGTCCGGCGAGCTGGAGCCCGCGCAGAAAGTCCAGCGTACGCAGTTCATGAACGAGCTTTTCAATCGCTTGCGCGCGGTTCCCGGCGTGCAGGATGTTGGCGCGACGAATGCTCTGCCTCTGGGCACGGGTGTTAGTTCCAACGGAACTTTCGTGGTGATGAACCCGTCACAAATTGATCCTGCCACGCTGGAGTTGATCAATCGTTCCGGCCATGAGTCGTTCGAAAACAATCCAAAGTTGATGAAAGACCTCATCAGCTTTCTCCAAAGCCTGTTCCGCGATCCTACGCGTACCGGCGACGCCGATTACGTAGTCGCCAGTGAAGGCTACTTCCGCACCTTAGACATTCCGCTCAAGAGCGGGCGGATGTTTGACGATCGCGACTCGGCGGACGCTCCGCACGCAGCGCTGGTGAGCGAATCTCTGGTGCGGCAGAAATGGCCGAATGAAGATCCTCTCGGACGCTCGATTGAATTCGGCAACATGGATACCGACCTGCGCCTGCTGACCATCGTGGGCGTTGTGGGCGACGTGCGTGAGCGCAGCATGGAAGGCGCGCCGCGTCCGACCATCTACGTGAACTATCGCCAGCGGCCGCAGAGTACCAGCCATTTAAGCATTGTGATGCGCAGTTCTTTGGACGCGTCCGTGATTCTGCCGCAGGCCCAGCGCATCGTACGTGAGCTTGATCCGCAGGTGCCGCCAACCTTTAGTACCTTCAGCCGGGTCATTGCCAACTCGCTCAATACCCGACGTTTCAACTTGATTCTGGTAGGTATCTTCGCCGTAGCCGCAACGTTGCTGGCGATTGCCGGAATCTACGGCGTAATGGCCTATTCCGTCACCCGCCGCACACGCGAGATCGGTGTACGTATCGCACTCGGCGCCACCACCGGCAACGTCCTAAGGCTGGTACTGCGCCAGGCCATGTTGACCGCGGCCGCGGGGGTGGCGATAGGCGTGGTTTTTGCGTTCGCCCTTACGCGACTGATGCGGGCCGTACTGTTTGAAATCAGCTCCACTGATCCGCTGACGTATGTGGCCGTGGCCGTGCTTTTGCTTGCCGTGGCGTTGCTGGCTGCGTATCTGCCGGCACGTCGCGCAACCCAGGTGGACCCGTTGGTAGCGTTGCGGTACGAGTGACTTCATGAATATCCATTCGGGAAACGCCAAACATGCACTTGCGTGTTGTTGGCAGTCAGGTTCTTTCGGTGAATTTGCGTTGCCCGCGCCTTACGGGCCGGGTTATAACTGCGGCATAAGTGAGGTGCCTAATGCCCAGGCACGAAGATTTACTGACGGAATTTCAGTTGTTTGCCAACTCGGCCCGCACCGTGGAACTGCTCATGGAGCGCATCTCCGAGCGTCTGCACCAGGAACTGGCCCGCTACAACTGGGTTGGTTTCTACCTGCTTGATCCCAAGGATCATAACTTTCTGATCGTGGGACCGTTTGTCGGAAGCTTTACGCCGAACACACGTATTCCCCTGGACCGCGGACTCTGCGGCGCCTGCGCCACCACCGGCAAGACAATCATCGTCCAGGACGTAGCCAAGGACCACCGCTATCTTCCCGGCACGGACATGGTGAAGTCAGAAATCGTAGTCCCTATCTTCAATAAAGGTAAGTTCGCCGCTGAGCTTGACGTGGAAAGCTACTTCGCCAATACCTTCCCGGCACCCGACCAGAAGTTTGTGGAAGACATCGCCGCACTGGTAGGGAAGTATATGGAAAGCGCGATCTGAACATAGAGCTAACCATCACCAGCTATAGCTGCCTTTTTAGTGCCATGCTGCCCAGCCATTGAGCAACTAATGCTTTAGTTTAAATACTATCTCCGGCTTCCAAACGGGATCTCAGACGCTATGTGACATGGCTTAGACTTGTCCTTTAAAGAAACTCATTACATCCATACAATTCCCTACAGTCGATCACCAGTTCGAGTGCTTAGACTCAAAGCAGCTCTTTGAAACGGAGAAAACCACGACATGGCCATCAAACGAGTTTCGATCATACTGTTAAGCTCCTGGATCGTGCTGCTAGCCGGTTGTGGCGGCAATTCAAACGTGGTCATATCGGGAAGTCCCACGCCAACTCCAACGCCGTGCGTGCCCGCGGCGACAACCGTGTTTGCTTACGCTCTTACCGGCAACAACGTTTCCATGTTCACCCAGGACTCCTGCACCGGGACTTTTTCGTCGACAATTCCCCCTATCGCAACCGGCCCCAGCCAATTCAATTCCGAGGAGATGGTTGTCGATTCTTCCGGCAAGTTTGCCTATGTGGCCAACCTGGAATCCAACGCGACTCCGATATCAAAAATTTCCATGTACACCATCAATCCAACCACCGGTGCTTTGACTCCGACAACTCCGCCCACGGTTGCGACGGGATGGTTTCCGCAGGGCATTGCCATTGCCCCGTCAGGAAAGTTTGTCTACACCGCGAACACTGACGACGCTACAGTTTCCATGTTCACCGCTGATGCCGTCACCGGCGTGTTGACGCCAACCACGCCGCCTTCCGTTCCCGCTGGTTTAAACGCAGTATCGGTAACCGTGGATCCCTCGAGTCGATTCCTCTACTGCGCGAATCGGAGCGGCAATATTGTGTCCATGTACACCATCAACGCTACCACCGGAGTCTTAACGCCCATGACGCCGCCGACCGTGGTGGCCGGAGGCGACAACTTCCAGGTCGCCATTGATCCAACCGGCAAGTTCGCCTACGTACCGGACAACTTGTTCAACCTCGTCTGGCAATACACCATTGACCAGGTTACCGGCAACCTCAAGTCCGACAATCCTACCTTTGTCGCCAGCGGCCCTGGCCCCACGTCCGTGGCCGTCGACCCCTCCAGTAAATTTGCTTACGCGGTCAACCGCCAAAACAACACGCTTTCCATGTACACCATCAATGCCACCACAGGGAACCTAACCCCCAACGGTGTTATCCCCACCGGGAGCCAGCCGTTCCGCGCGCTCTTTGACCCAAATGGAAGGTTTCTCTACGTGGTGAATGAGCAGGGCCCGGCCTCGGTCTACACCGTCAACACAGATGGGACGTTAACCAACACCAACAACACCGCCGGAGGCGCGGCCCTGTCGATGGTCTTTGCGGTAAAGAAATAAGCAGTTAGTTTCTGCCTGGCCGCGGGCCAGGAAAACTCCGCAACATCACCCCGCCAGCGGGCCAAGTGGTGAGTGCCACCCCGCGACACCTGCATTCCAGCGGGCTTAGCCGCAAAAACAGACCCATATGTTGTAGAAACGGCTGAATGTATTGTAGAAACGGCTGAAAACGGTCAACCCAGTTTTTTTGCAATGGGAACATATATCTTTTTTCAGTTTTGGCATCTAAACATGCGTAAGAGTCGAAAATCGCGCCGAGTCACGTCTTTCCGCCTTTTGCGGGTACTCGTGGACCACTTCACGCCGCAATTCTCAATTTTATTTTCCAACCGAACGGGAGACGAAAAGTATGAAACGCACAGTCACGCTTTTAGGTTTGTCGCTGATGTTTCTGGCGACGGTTGCATTTGCACAACGAGAGGGCGAGGGCAAGCACGTCCGCTTTAGCCAGGGCCCGGACATCACCAACATCACGGGTGAGAATGCCACCATGAGTTGGGCCAGCGAGAACAACCGCGCAGACCAGGTGCGCTTTCGCGAAGCCGGAAGCAATTATGGATGGCAGTCAGCCTCAGCAGGGGGCGGAGGAACCAGCCGTGTAGCGAGGCTCAGAGGACTAAGACCCGGCAGAACGTATGAGTGGCAGATCCTTGAGCGTGATGGCGACCTGCTTGGTTCTGGACAGTTCCGGACCGCCAATCGACGCCATGATCGCGCGCCGGACGTCCTGGCAGCGTCCTATCGTGAAAATGACAGGAACGACAACAGGGACAGAGACCATGACAACCAAGGCCGTGGCCCAGGTGGCCGGGACAACGGCGGCAACTTGGTGCCGCTCCATCGCGGAGTGGAGAGGAACGGGGCACACATGTATAGCACCAATCCTGATGACTTTGCGGGAGGCGGCTACCGCTCAGAGGGCGCAACAGGGAGTCTGATGGGTTCTCAAGAAAGAGGCACCACGCCGCTGTACCGGATGGTATCCAGTGACGGCGACACATTCCTGACTTCGAACGCGGAGCAACGCGACGGGGCCATTTCGCAGGGTTATCGCGACATGGGTATCGTGGGATACATCGCAACGTCGCAGCTGCCGGGAACCACTCCTTTCTTCCGGCTTTATAATCCGTCATCCCACCAGCATCTTTTCACCACCTCAGAGCAGGAGCAGAACGAAGCGCTCCATCACGGGTGGAACGACGAAAGCATAGCCGGCTACATTTGGCGGTAGTAGCCAGAAAAATAGTCGCAAGATGAAATGAAAAATCAGGAAGCTCCGCAGCCGCCGCTCTGGCGGCTGTGGCTTTTTGGAACCGCATGATTACTATGACCAACAACACCGCCGGAGGCGCGGCCCCTGTCGATGGCAGAGCCGCTGGAGCCGAAGTTGTTACTGCAGCCGGATTTGCGGCGGCTGTAGCTTGCGGCGGCGGAGCAGCGGTGGTGTCCGTCGTTTTCTCCTGGTCTTTGTTTCCCTGGTCTTTTTTTCTCAATCTTTCTTTTCTGAATCTTTCTTTTCCGAATCAAGCTTTTCCGAACCGGGCTTTTGCGAATCAAGTTTTTGCGAATCGGCGACGTCGGCTATTCTTGCGGTGATGTCAGTCCCTCCGCGACCATCCGAACGGAACGATATGTTGTAAGCGACGGGTGTTCCACAGCGGTCGACGGTCCAACGCTCCTCCCACGAGCCGGCCACCATGCGGTCATGCTTGACCTTGACCCCGACTGGCTGCCCGGTGACTTCCATTTTCAAAACTCTCCGATCGATCTTGCAGTCTGAAATCGTTGGGCCGTTGGCGATGTCGATCATGTTGATAGTGGCGAGAGTGTCCTGCTGAAGCACTGGCGACGCCAGGGTCTTGCCTGGGGGACGAGCGGGCGGACGGTAGACCCGGCTTGGGCTAAAACCTTGAAATCGGAAAGCCCGAACAGGCGAACGTATTCCGACCGGGTAACATACAGCAGGGCATGGTCCGGCTGGGGCGTCAGGTACACCGGCTCTTTGCTCTTGTGATACCGGTCAGGTATCGCGTCATCGTCTTGCGCCGGGGCGATCACCGCCAGAAGCATGGTCAGGGCCACAACACCAGCCAGCCTGGCGCCAACTCTCAAAAAGTAACTCAACATGGGGAGTCCTTTCGGGCATGGATTTCATGCACCAGGAAATTCCTTCGCTTAGATAGAAGGGGTCTTCCACGTTCTTTTTCGGGGGTGGACTTGAAACCCAGGACATGCAACCTTGCTCGTCTGCGATAGCTCGTTCTGCGATGGAGAGACAAGTGCTTTCAGAAGGGGGAACAGTGTTCACTTGCCGACGATGGCGGGCGTCGAGCCACAAAGGCTTATGTCGATGAGAATAGCTCCGAACACTAGTGCACGAAAAGGGCAAAACGTTGCAGGGAGTGTTTTGCGAATTCTCCCGCTCCTGTTTATTCAGTTTTCAAAGAACTTTACTCCGCTCGTGGCGAAGCCCCAGCCTTCAGGCCGGGTTAAATCGACTTGCCGGGTTAAATCGAACTTATGGAGCGCAGGCGCCCTCGCCTGCGATGATTTGGCTTCCCGATCACCCGATGCCGCGCTTTTGCGCGGCCCCCTCCCCCTTGATCCCAAGATCTAAAGCACTTACGCGCCGCATCCCAATCCAGGCTCGTGGAGCGCAGCCGCCCTCGGCTGCGGGGCTTCATGAGTTTCCCGACCACCCGAATGTCCCGATCACCCGATGCCGCGCTTTGCCCGGTGCCCCTCCCTCTGCATCGGTAATAATATCGTTGGCTAACCAAAATCTTTGTTGTAAAGTTCGCCGTTTTTTCGTTGCTTCCATAAGGCGGGTTCCGCGTCAAAGCTGTTGAGGTAATTATTCCTCTGGAGGCTGTGAATCCGGCGGTGCCTCGGCTTTCAATGACCGCGTTATTTTTCGCTCGGCAATTTTTAGCCATTCCTTGATATCCGTGATGCTTTCTTGGCTCAAGGCAACAGGCCAGCTCAATACAACCTCGCCTTCGTCCACCGAAAACACATCCTGCCGCATATTGGCGCTCCCTCCGGCGGGTCGCCTTATCTCCCTCTGGGGCGGAGTAATAGCACCCACCTTAGGCGGTATCACAGGTGCCTCTACGACGGTCACTTCGGCAATCGGTATTCCCGTATTGCAGTCTTCTACAAAGAGGAACCCGCCTTCATCTGCAAACCTCGTAACCCTTTTAGGGTCATGGAATTGCATCATGCCCTGTGATTCCCACTGGATATAGTCACCGATTTTTACCGGCGGTACTCCATTGGTATCTTCATCGCCTGCCGATACTGTATCAGATTCAGATAGTTTGGCAAATGATATTGTGTCTCTCAGTTCCTTGATAAAGACCTTTATGGAGTTGACGTTAAAAGCGAACTCATTCTCTAGGCGGTATTCAAGTTCCGCGTCAGAGGGTACGGTTCCATTGTATTTTCTCCAGATTTGAGCGTGTATTTTGGGGTTGAGAGCGGCTTCCTTTATGGCGGCAACGCGCTCCTGTGATTCGGGTCGTTTATCAGCCACGATCTTGAGGCCCAATGCAGACACCTGCAAGGTGCGCCCCGAAGAAGATTCCACTTCATTCATCAGGCCAAAGCTTTTGAGGGCCGCCGCAGTGAGTAAGGCCCCGCTGCTGGTGGGCGAGTAGTCCCAATGCTTTGCCGCAGCATTGAAGCTGGCAGGGTTCCTCACCTCGTGCTTATAAAACTCTTCCGTCCGCTTAATGGCTTGCGCCAAATTGATCGCAGGATATGCAGGGCTGCGGTGCTTTTTCTTAGGAGGCCCAGCAGGTGCTGCCGTGGCCGTGGTCTGCTTATCGGACATTCAATTCCCCAATCTCATTTATCAAGATAGGACGACTGGAGATTGTCGTCAAGATAAAAGTGAAGATAGGGACAATTTTTATCTTGCAAAGCTGGCGATTGTTGCTAAGATAGCAGACATGGTAGCGCTCACCAAATACGAACGGCCCAGCGCTGGAACGCTGAGCCGTCAGAATCGGAGTGCCTTATGCCACCACCGCCGTGATTCCCAAACTGCTAGTTGTTAAACCGTAAGACCCTTAACCTTAACACCCCGTCGCCAGCGTCAACTGACGGCGGGGCAAACCAGCAAACGGAGTGACCCGTATGCCAGCTTCTACAGTATTATCCCCGATTACTCTCCAGCAAGCAATCCAGAAATTCAGCGACGAACAAACCTGCATAGATGCCGTTGCCGCCATGCGCTGGCCTGACGGTGTGACCTGTCCTGCCTGTGGTCACAAAGATCACTGGTATCTGAAAGCGCAAAAGCGCTGGAAGTGCAAGGACTGTCACCGGCAGTTCTCCGTCAAACTCGGCACCATCTTTGAAGCCAGCCCCATTGGCCTTGATAAATGGCTGCTGGCAATGTGGATGATTGTCAACTGCAAGAATGGCGTTTCCTCATATGAGATTCACCGCGCTATTGGCGTAACTCAAAAATCCGCATGGTTCATGCTTCAGAGAATCCGGCTTGCAATGCAGAGCGGCTCCATCATGAAACTTGGTGGAGGTGGCGGCCATGTTGAAGTGGATGAAACTTTCATCGGCGGCAAGGCCCGTTTCATGCACAAGCACAAACGCGCCAACATGACTCTGCCGGGAATGGCCAAAGGCGCAGCCAATAAAGCCATCGTTGCTGGATTCTTTGAGCGGGATACTCGCAAAGTGAGAACTCAAGTAATTCCAGATCGCGATAAAAGCACCTTCCATGCGATGGTAAAAGAAAACGTTGAACTTGGCTCTCGCCTGTCCACCGATGATTGCCACTCCTATTGGGGACTCGATAAAGAATATGTCCATCAGATCGTCGATCATGCAGAGCGTTACGTGGATGGACAGATTCACACTAACAGTCTGGAAAACTTTTGGAGTCTCTTGAAACGCGGTCTCAAGGGAACCTACGTTGCCGTGGAACCTTTTCATTTGTTCCGGTATCTTGACGAACAAACTTTCCGCTTCAACAATCGAGGAAGCAAAGAGAAACCTGTAAACGATGGTGAGCGTTTTGAAATGCTGCTCTCGCAGATCGCCGGGAAGAGACTCACTTATTCTGCTCTTACTGGCAAGGATTCACTTCCAGAAGAAGCTCCGTTCTGAGATGCGGGTGCTTAAATTTCGCTTGCGGAGAGGGCCTAAGATGTATGCTGGTTAGCCAACGATATTATTACCCTCTGCATCCCAAGGTCTAAAGGACTTACGCCGATTCCTCCCAAGGCCCAAGTTTGTGTGGCACAGGCACTCCTGCCTGTGCGGTTTTCCACCCTGAGCCCCCAAGTCGAACGGCTCAATGCTTACAGCCATGGGTCTTGGTATTTAACAATTGAAATGTTTAAACTTAGCACGTTTTTATGTACGAATCAATTACGAAGTAGTACATCTTGACAAGACGGATATGGAAAGGGGGTGGCTTTACGCTCTCGAGCTTTC
>JANXPR010000336.1 GCA_025357215.1 Acidobacteriaceae bacterium
TGTTGGTATTTTCCAGCCGCAGAATCATACCTTGTAGCACGGCCATTCCGGCCAGCACCAGCACCACGCGTTGCAGAGCAGGGCGCGACTCGGCGGAGGCACGGTTCATTTCAGAAATCGCCAGCAGAATTCCGCCCCAGACAATGCCTCCAATACCGATGGCCAGAATAATGTGCGGCGGGCTCAGAATTTTTACGTCGAGCCCGTAGGCATCGTGCCACCAGTTGTCAAAAGGCGCGGAGGTGACCATGGCCATCCCGCCCCAGGCGGCGACGAACGCGCCAAGCGGTCCGCGAAACCCGAGCACGTTGACTGACACCTGACGCAGTGTTGAATTAGGCTGAAGTGTGGCGCCGAAAATTGTGATCGCGCATACGGCGGCGGTGAGGATTCCGCCGAATTGGATCAGCAGGTGCGCGGGCGTCCAAAAGGTGTCACGGCCGATGGTCTCATGCCAGGAAATGTCCCAGTAGAGGCCAATGGCAATGGAGAGCGACGCGGCCAGGCACGTCCAGACAGTCCATGAGACGCGACGGCTGGCGGAAAAAGCGTGACCCGGCGCAGTGATGCTACCTGCTATGGAATTCATGGAAACCCCGCTCTAAGAAGTACCCTTTAGTTCGCAGGTGCGCCTTGCGCAGTCTGTTTTTCCCGAGGGGACGAAGCGAACAGACACTGAATCCCCCGGAGATGGCTATAAGAATACACTGAATGGTGGTTCAGTCGTAAGCAGGAAAGGGCAGGGGTTATTCCGCCGATTCCATCTTCTCCGCGATCGCCAGCATTGTGGTCACGCTGTTCCAGTTGCGGCCAGTGCCGGAGATTTTGAGCGCCCGCTCGACGGTCGGCAACCGCAATTTGGATTTACCCTGGCCGTCGATAAAGTAGATGTAGGCTTCGCGCCCGATGATGTGCATTTCTTCCGGATGAATCTTGAGAGCCAGAGCTTTGTTGCGGGCCTCTTGAACGGGATGGTCGGCGAGAAAGACGACCAGCAGCTTGCCGGGATGGATGTCGGGACGCTTGGCGAACGGGTTGCGCTTAAATGCTTCCCGCAATTCGGACGTGGTGCGAAGAATTACGTCCGGGCGGCAACCAAATTTCTTTTCGAGGGCGCTCTGGATTCGTTTGGCCAGCTTTGCCAGGTCGTTTTTTTCGGGCTTGCTTTCGCTGATACTGAAAATGACATTGCCGCTCTGGATAAAGGTCTGCGCGTCCTTGAGCTTGATGGACACGAAGAGCGCCTTGAGCGCGTCCATCTTGATCACGTTGTGACCAACGACGTTGATGCCGCGAAGCATGCAGATAATGGCAGGCATGGCAGGCTGAGTATAAGTCAAAACGTATTGCGGCGTTTGTGGGCGTCGTTGGTTGTTGCGTTGTCTTGCTGGTCTGATTCATCGCCATGCGAGAATAGTTCACCAACGCTTTGCGTTGTACGCGCGATTCGCTGGATCTATCGAATGAAGGCTTTGCCTAAAACTTGCAGCTTCATTTTGCTGGGCTTGTTCCTGGCAGCTTTCTCCGCGAGACTGTGGGGCGAAAAACCTCGGCCCCGCCCTTTTCCCGAAGCAGTCATGAACATGAACCGCTCTTTGTTTCCGATTGTCTGCGGAAAACTGGAGCAGCCCGGAGATAAGTTCACGGCGCTTTACACGGCGGGTACCGGCGTTTTCATCGATACGGCCGGGCACTTCATCACGGCCGGCCACGTGATTCGAAGAAAATTTTCCACCAGCCTGGACGACCCCACCGGATGCTTGCCAGCGATCTACATTGCCAAGTCCGGCTGGCAGCCAGGCGCACAATCTTATGACGCCAACTGGTTTAAGTTCGGCGATTGCATCCAGGACGCGAACGTCGATGTGGCCGTTTGTCACGCGGAAGGAAATCCCTTTGCGGCGTCATTGCAGATTTCCGCGGTGCGTATTGCCAAGACCGCGCCAGCCCCTGGGACCCAGGTAGCTTTCACCGGGTTTCCCGTGCAGAGCAATCAACCGGTCACAACGCAGAGCCGCATCTTAAGGCTTGATGCTGCGGGCAAGATGAACTTGTGGGTCTTGACCACAGAAGTTGCCGATCAACCTCCCTGGCCGGGATCGAGCGGCAGCCCCGTTTACCTATCGGATGGAAGCTTGATCGGCATCATTGTGCGTCGAGGCATCAACGCCGACAATGGGCTGGCGTTTGCATTGTCATCCGATAGCATTCGGGCTTTCCTGGCGGAACACCATCTTTTTTTACGCCCAGTGCGGCCTGCGCGGTAGATAGCCTTGGTTGGTTGCACTCATCCGCGTTGCGCGCTCTACCTGGGCGAAACGGTTGTTGCTGGGGATGAAACCAAAGCGCGAATCGGCGCATGCAGACCTTTCATCAACGTGGCGAATTCGTCCAGGTTGAGCGACTGCGCTCCGTCAGACAAAGCCCGTTCCGGACACGGATGCACTTCAATGATCAGACCATCGGCGCCAATGGCCAGAGCCGCGCGGCTGGCCGGAGCGATCAAGTCGCGACGTCCGGTGCCGTGCGATGGGTCGGCGACCACCGGCAAGTGCGTGAGCTGGCGGGCCAGCGCAACGGCGGCGAGGTCGAGCGTGTTGCGGGTCATTTCATTTTCAAAAGACTTGATGCCGCGTTCGCAAAGCACAACGTTTTCGTTGCCGCCGGCGAGCAGGTACTCGGCCGCCAGCAGCCATTCTTTTACCGTTGCGGAAGGCCCGCGCTTGAGCAGGATAGGTTTATTGCACTTGGAAAGCTGGCGCAACAGATCGTAATTCTGCATGTTGCGCGCGCCTACTTGCAACATGTCGGCATAGTCGGAAATCAAGCCAATGTCGTTGGTGCTCATGACTTCGGTGACCACAGGCATCCCGATTTCTTCGCGGACCTGGCGCAGCAGTTTGAGCGCTTCCGTGCCGAGACCCTGGAAATCGTACGGCGATGTGCGCGGCTTGTAAGCGCCGCCACGGAGAATCGATGCGCCAGCGGCTTTGACGGCAATGGCCGTCGAGAAAAGCTGTTCGCGCGATTCCACGGAACACGGTCCAGCCATCACCACGGCTTCTTCGCCGCCAATAATCACTCCGCCAACGTTCACGCGAGTGCGTTCGCCGCGTGTCTGCCGGCTCACCAGTTTGAACGGATGCGCGATAGGAACGACGGAATCGACGCCAGGCGCTGCGCCCAGAGCTTCCAGGGCCGTACGGGCTCCGCCTGATCCGACGGCGGCCACAATGGCGCGTTCAGTCCCGCGCGTAACGTGCGGCTGGAAACCGCATTCCTTTACGCGATCAATCACGTGTTGCAGTTGTTCTTCAGTGAATCCGGGCGCCATATTAATGACCATTGCGAATGCTCCTTGGATAAAAACCAGCTGCTAGCTTCTAGCGACTGGCTCTCAGTACTTGGTATTTAGCATTTGGTGCTTAGCAAAACCCAAAATCGTTTGTTGCATTTCGGCTTGCTGCATTGCGACGTCCCCGTCGCGAATCTGGCCAGCGTGGGCGGAAAATCTTGTTTCAAGAAAATCTTGCTTCAAGAAAATCCAGCTCACGCGCGTTCCACCGCCGCTGCGGACTGTTCCTGCATGCGCTCCGTGCCCAGGCGGCGGGTTTCAACAATCACCCGGTTGAAGATAGCCTTAACGCTTTGTTCATCCAGAGGCCCGGCGTTTTGCTCGGCAATGCGGCTAAGCACCTGGGACTCACGCGCGGCGTCATAGGCCGGCAATCCGGACGCAACCTTGATGTTCGCGATCTGGCAGGCGATGGCTGCGCGCTGGTTCAGCAGGCGCAGCAGTTCGGTATCGAGCGCGTCAATTTCGCGTCGCCAGTCGGCCAGCGTTTTGTCTTCAGTGCGGTCAGGTGCCCCCATGGCAAGCTCCCCAAAATGCAAAAACCGCGATCTCTTTTGGGGATCGCGGCTCGCGGTGATTATGATGACTTATCTTGCTTTAATGATGCACTGTCAGCACAGATCCGCGTGGCCGCTACCCGTAAAAGAAAAGTAGCGGTACGTAAACGCGAAAGTAAATCGGCTGGCGTGCATGTCAGCATGGATAGTAGTCTAGGTCTTTCCGACGGTCAAGCAAGTTAAGAAAATTAATACGAAAGTAACGAGCAACGAGTCTTCCACAACAAACCAGAGCCACAGGAAGCCATGTCTAAAACCCCTGATTTCAAGCCAGTTCGAGCAAACGCCCCAGCAAATGCCACCGACGCCACCGCACACGCCGCCGGCAACGCCGAGCCTGCGGGCTACATTGACGACTTTCGCCGCGCCGGCCACGACACCGTGGACTGGATCGCCCAATACCTCAGCTCGCTGGGCGACCGGCAAGTGCTGGCCGCGACCAAGCCGGGCCAGTTGTATGACGCGTTGCCCCCTTCGGCTCCGCAACAGGGAGAATCGTTTGAAGCCATCCTGCGCGACTTTGACCAGCTGGTGATGCCCGCCGTGACGCAGTGGAACCATCCAAGATTTTTCGCCTACTTTGCTTGCACTGGGACCACGCCCGCCGTCCTGGGTGAAATGCTGGCCGCTGCGCTCAACACAAATGGCTTGCACTGGAAAACTTCTCCCGCCGTGGCCGAACTCGAACAGAAAACGCTGGACTGGTTGCGGCAATGGCTCGGACTGCCTGGCGGCGAATCGAAAAACCCGTGGTTCGGGATTGTTTATGACACGGCAAGCACCAGCAGCATGCATGCGATTGTCTGTGCGCGCGAAATGGTCGATCCTGAGGCCCGCGTTCACGGCGCTAATCATGGCAACCAGGGCGATCTCGTTCTGTACACGTCGGACCAGGCGCATTCGTCGATTGAGAAAGGCGCAATCGCCGTGGGCATTGGACAGAAGAACGTCCGCAAGGTTCCGAGTGACGCGCAATTCCGCATGAACGCCGACGCGCTGGCGGCGATGGTGGCCGAAGATAAAGCGGCCGGTAAGCGTCCGTTCTGCGTGGTCGCGACGATTGGCACCACTTCCAGCACCAGCGTTGATCCTCTTCCGCAGATCGTGGATGTGGCGGAGAAATACGGCATGTGGGTCCACGTGGACTGCGCTTACGCCGGCGCCGCCGCCGTGCTGCCGGAACACAAACATATTCTGGCCGCCGCCGAACGCGCGCACTCGCTGGTGTTCAACGCGCACAAGTGGCTGCTCACGCCCATTGACCTGAGCGCGTTTTATACGCGGCGTCCGGACATTTTGCGGCAGGCGTTTTCGCTCACGCCCGAATACCTCAAGACCACCGACGATCCGCGCGCCCACAACCTCATGGACTACGGCGTTCCGCTGGGCCACCGCTTCCGGGCGCTCAAGCTGTGGTTCGTGCTGCGCTACTTCGGACGCGAACGGATTGAAGCCATGGTCCGCCAGCATATTGAATGGGCGCGGCGACTGGCGGCCTTGGTTGATGCTGACCCGCGCTTTGAACGCACCGCGCCTGTGCCGTTTTCCGTGGTGTGCTTCAGATATAAAGGCCAGCCCGGAGGAACGCAGGGCGCGAAAAATGAAGACGACCAGCGCGTCGATGGTCAAAACAAGTTGATCATGGAAAAGGTCAACGCGTCCGGACGGGTGTTTATTTCCGGGACGGTGCTCAACGGCCGGCAGGTCATTCGTCTGGCCATCGGCAACCTGCATACCGTGTGGGAAGACGTGCAAGAAGCGTGGGACCTGGTGGCGAAGGCGGCGGGGGAAGTGTAACGCTGTTTGGACAGGAAACCTGTGTGCTTCCGAGAGACCTCGGGTAAAATTTACAAGCCACCATTTTTCCAGCCTCGCAGTGCCGTTAGTCGGAAAGAAACACATGCTGAGTAACAGAATTACAGAACTTACTCGTTGCGACATAGTCGATGCATTGCTCTCAGATAAGGAGCAACCGTTTCACGGCAAACTTGATTCAATAACATTCTTGAAAAAAGTCTGGAACTTGGAGTCTATGCCATCGCAAGATAGTCGGTTCAAGAATGCTGAAGGGGACATTTGGCAGCACACGGTAAACAACTATGACTACGATGATGAGGAACTGCTTAAAGGGAGACTCAAAATCACGGAAATCCCTGATCAACA
>JANXPR010000583.1 GCA_025357215.1 Acidobacteriaceae bacterium
AGGCATCGGAAAGCACCCAGTAGCCGTCCATCCGAAAAAAGGGATTGAGGTTCAAGATGATGGTAAAGCCGTAGACAAAACAAAGCTGGGCAAAAATGAGAGACCGGTATTCAAGAAACAGCAAGCATGCCGCCGTTGCCACTATCAGGCTCATGTAAGTGCCTCCCGCGTCCACGATTACTCGCTTGGTCTTGGATAGTCGCCAGGAATCTGTGACGTCCGTGTACAGTGCGGGAAATATCAAGTAAAGAGCAAACCCGATGGCTCCATGCCGCGCGCCGAATTTGGCACACGCGGCGGCGTGCCCGAATTCATGCAGAAAAAGCCCTACATAGTTGGCAATCAACAATCCAAGCAACATGCCGCCAGAAGGCAAATGATAAAGGCTGGGGACTATTTTGTGCTCCATCGACCAGAAGGCGATCTGCCCCACGAGCATTAGGGGGAAAAGCCAAGCGACCAGGACTGGAGTAAACAGTGGAGACAACACGCGGGTAAGCGGCTTAAGCATTCGCTCTGAAAGTAACGGCAACTTAATGGCGAAATACGATGGCGGTTTTTTCTTGGGTTTTTGGTCCCCGCACGCCTGCAAGCCGCCAGTCACAATGGAAAACGCGGCAAGACGCTCCAGCGTTTCCTCAATCTTCTGTTCTTCGCAAGATTGTCCCGACGTCCGCAGCAAATCATCGCGGACTTGCGCCGCCGTCCTTGATCCGCCTTGCAATTCAATGAGCAGTAGAGACGCCAGACCATCCAGGTGGTAATAACGGCCTTCGGCAACTACCAGGCGAGCCTGTCCGCCCAAAGCGGAGTCTGACGTCGAAAGGATTTCTACTCCTTCGCGCAACGTAAAGACTTGGGCGCGCTTGGAAGGCTCGGGGCTTGGCATGGAATTCACAGAACGTCAACTTCCCTTTTCAAATTGTATGCCCGCTTGCTTATGCCCGCTTGCGAATGTCGCGCGAACCATTTGTCCAGCGAACAACGGGATCTGGCGAACAACGGCGCGCACACTACATGCAAAACGAGGGTCCACCCTTCCTTTGCCGGCAGGCAGCGGAGCGAGGGACCCCCGGGCTTTGGCTTGTACTTTTAGCAACAGAAGACGTTGCCGCAGTTGCCGTTTGTAGGCGGTACGGTCGGCTTCGTTGCAGTTGCGCTGAGGATACCTGTCAACGGATCGACCGACATGTCAAGACGGTCATCGAGTTCAATGATTTCAAACTCTTCATTCAATGACTCGTTCACTTTCTTGGTTTCGTCGTTCATGCTAGTACTCTCCTTTCATTGTGATTGGCCGGAAATAAATTCTTCCGGACACACTTGCTCTGGCGAAGCGGCCATCATTTCGTGCTGATGTGCACGAGTCTGCGATTGTCAGCGCCTTGCTTTTCGTTCCAGACGAAGTTCAGGGTTTCCCTGATTTGCAACTTCTGGGTCGGGCACGGACGTTCGCCAGTAAGGATTCGAGGCAGCGGGCAACACACGCCCTGGCATACCGGAACGTAGAAGCATTTGTTACACATCTTGTCGCTTTTGTAATAGGGCTGGACCCACTTGGCGAGATTGTCCTCATTGAGTTTGAATGTTCCGTCCTCGGTAATCTCGCCCACAACGTTCGTGGGGTGCGTGTCCAGCACAACGGTACACTTCATGAGCTTGCCGTCCGCGCCAACAATGTAGTTGAACGGCCGGGCTGCATAGCACACTCCGCCGTCGGGATTCAGACTCAGGCCCACCTCCTCCGCCTTAAGCCCTGATTCGCGCGCCTGGTCCGTGAGGTCGGTCCACAAACTGTGCACCTCGCGCAACCCGCAGGTATCCAGCGTCCCGTCGTTGGGGCCGCCCCACTTTTCCACGGGCCGGAAGCGCATCACGAAGCGCGTGTCATCCTGTAGCCGGTCTTTCAGCAGTTTGAACAAAGGTTCAAGCTTATCCACGTTGGTCTTATCGAAGTTCACGCGCACCGCCACGGAGAAGGGCTCGGGATAATCCTTCATGGCGACGATGTTTTCCAGAATGGTATGGAACGTTGGACCGCCCTCTTGCAGTACGCGATGACTGTCATGTTCGAGCGGAGTGCCATCCAGCGTGATCTGATAGTTGCGGATGCCCCACTGCACCATTTTGCGCGAGCGTTCCGGCGTCAGGAGGTAACCGTTGGTGGTGATATCGGACTGATAGAAAACTCCATTTTCCTGAGCGATTTTCTGAATGTAGGGCGAGAGTTCCTCGATTGCGTCATAGCCCAGCAACGGCTCTCCGCCAAACCATGAAATGTGAACGGCATTCAGCTTCTGGATCCGCGCAGTAATCAGTTGGCGGATTCCCTCACGCACGTGCGGCCGCATGGAGCCACGCTTGAACTGCTGCGAGCAGTAGACGCAACGGAAGTTGCAATCTTCAGAGGCCAGCAGGATCAGCTCAAGAATGTCAGTCCGGTACTGGTGGGAACCATATCTCAGGTCGAACCGCGCCCCCTCATCGACTTTGGAGTCAACAATGTAACCCTTGGTCAACAGGTATTCCCCAAGTTTGTTCAGCGGGGCCTTGGTTCCTGCTCGAGAAAGCAGGCCCTTGATGCGCGGCACGGCGTTGGGTGGAAATGCGGCAACAAACCCAGAGAAGCTGTTGTACAGGATGAGGTGACCTTGTTCATTTACGCTGTGTGCGTTGAACCGCGAAGGCACATAGGTCGTGACCTGGGGAGCGGCGATTTGCGTCAACTCTTCGGCTTGGTGCCCGGCTGTCTTCTGCATTTCCAGTATCGGGGGCATTCTGGTTCTCCTTCAGACGAGGGCAAGAGGTTGCAGTTTGTCCAGTCTGTTGCAACTTTTCACAGAGAGGGACAGCTTTACAACTATCTTGACGGGTAGCAACCCTACAGCTGCTATCAGGTAGCTACCAACCGGGCGATTGCCGCACTGGCTAAAACAAGATACAAACAACGGAAGAGCTTAAGGATAAGACCAAGCTCTTCAAATAAACGCGCCTGCTGGCCTACGGTCGCTGCGAAGCGTGAAAAGAACTTCTGGAGCGCGCCTCGTGGTGCAGTTAGCAATGCGGGCCAAGGGTTACCCGGTTATGGCATGGCGCAATAGAATCAAGTTGAAGGCTGCGCGAATGTCTGACTTGCTCGCGCTGATCGATTTGACGGCTGAGTACCGCGGC
>JANXPR010000045.1 GCA_025357215.1 Acidobacteriaceae bacterium
TGTTCGCAACCGGCTCCGGAAAGGGACACGCACCATGCGGGCTCTGGTAATTGACGATTCCAGTTCGATGCGCTCCATCCTGCGCAGCTACATGCGCGAGTTGGGCTATGAGGTTTATGAGGCCGCTGACGGCCGCGAGGCCCTGAAGCGCTATGACGAAGTAGGCGACTTTGACGTGGTCCTGGTGGATTGGAACATGCCGGTCATGAACGGCCTGGAATTTATTCAGGCCCTGCGGGCGCGGGTGGAATGCGCCAAGGTAAAACTCATGATGGTCACCACGGAAAACGATTTCACGCGCATCCAGGAAGCTCTCGGCGCCGGCGCTGACGAATTCGTCATGAAGCCTTTTACGCTTGAAGTCCTGGAGCAGAAAATAGCTCTTTTGCTGAGCCAAGGTTGAAACCGGCCGGCCGGTCAACGATGCAAGTTCACCACGCAGGCTCGTCCACCAATTTGATTGGGAACGGATAAATGCCCTCCACTAACGCAGAATTCGCCTACGTACGCGACTTGGTAAAGAACGCGGTCGCCATCGCCCTGGGTCCGGAGCGGGAATACCTCATGGAAGCCCGGCTCGCGCCCATCGCCGAGCAGGAAGGCTTCACTTGCGTTACGGAACTCGTCCGCAGCCTGACCGGCAAGACCTCCACCGATCTTCATTGGAAAGTCATTGAAGCCATGACGACCAATGAAACCAGTTTCTTCCGCGACATTAAACCTTTTGAAGCTCTGCGCAACAAAGTATTGCCGCAGCTCATCCAGAACCGCGAAAAAGAACGCCAGGTTTCCGTGTGGTGCGGAGCCTGCTCCACGGGACAAGAGCCTTACTCGCTCTCCATTATGTTGCGGGAACACTTCCCAGTTTTGCAGAACTGGAAGATCAAGATCCTGGCCACGGATATTTCAAATGACGTGCTGCGCAAGGCGCAGAGCGGCCGCTACACGCAGTTGGAAGTGAACCGCGGACTGCCGGCACAGTTACTGATTAAACATTTCCGCAAGGAAGGCACGGAGTGGCAGATCTCCGACGCGATTCGCAACATGGTGGAATTCCGCCGCGTCAACCTGATTGGCACCTGGCCGCCCATGCCGAACGTGGACATCGTGCTGCTGCGCAACGTGCTGATCTATTTCCCGGTGGAAACCAAGACCCAGATCCTGCGCAACATGCGGCGGATCCTGCGTCCAGACAGCTACCTGTTTATGGGAACGGCGGAAACCACAGTGAACCTCCAGGTGCAGTATGACCCTGAGAGTTACCAGACCGTTACTTACTACCGGCCGTCACCCAACTAGAAGTCCAATTCATCTTCACTCTTGAGTTGCTCCGGAGCGCGAAGCTTCTGAAGCGCTTGCGCCACATCATCATGATGGTTCTTCAGGGCGAGCGTGAGCGCGGAGCCGTCTTCGCTGACCGTGGCAGGATCGGCGCCATGGCCCAGCAGCAGGCGAACGACTGCGAGATGTCCGTTGCCTGCGGCAGCTACCAAAGGTGTGTATCCAAATTTGTCTTTTTGGTTTACATCCGCGCCGTATTGCAGAAAATATTGAACGGTTGCCAGTCTCCCTTGCATGGACGCACCAATCAAGGGCGCGAGCAAGCGAGGGCCGGTCCCTTGGGATCTGCTCCCAGCAAGCGCCACCCTTCCATCCGCCAGGCGCTGCCGTCCCAGGCTGCCCTCGCAAAGGCCCTTTAGCGATGCTCTGCCACGGACTCGCTTTGCCCAGCCAGCAAAATGAACACGGCTAGAACCAAAGCGGATATGGCAGCAACGAACCTGTTAATCGAACCCTCGGCGGTGAATTCTAGCCTGAAGCAGGTACTCATTCAACATCAACAACGCGACCCTCTAAAAAGGAAAAACCTGCCCATAAGAGCGTTCGTTAAAAGTAGATGATGCTGGCGCGCGCTCTAGTGTTTCTATTCTGGTTTCCCGGGTGAAGGCGTGCTCTCCTTAGATTCATAGCCGTCTTCTTTTTTGCCTTCATGCTCGGCGGCGCCTTACTTCTTCTCGCCGTGCTCGCCTTCCTTGGCAGCCCCGTGTTCGCCTTCACCGCCTTCGCCTTTGGCATCGTCTGCCGGCTCCGGGTTCTTTACCAGGTATTGAACGATCAGCGTGATGCGGCGATTCGAAGCATCTTCAGGACTATCTGGTTTGCGCAATCTCTGGTCAGCGTAGCCGCGGACCTGAGAGATCTGGGCTGGGCCAATGCCTTGGCTTTGTACAACACGGCGCGCCGCATTGGCGCGGTCCGTGGAGAGTTCCCAGTTGCCATAGTTGCCCTTGCCGGAATAAGGACGCGAATCCGTATGGCCTTCCATGGATATCTTGTTGGGAAGCTGGCCCAGCTCCTTGGACAGCACCTCAAGCAACTCTTTGCATTGGGACGTAGGCGTCGCGCTGCCGGAATCAAAAAACGTTCCCTTTTCGCTTTCCAGCAGCTCAATGCTGAGGCCTTCCGCGGTAACTGTCATTTCAATCTGCTTACGCAGTTTTTCCAGGTCGTTGTTTTGCAGAATAGTATGCTGGAGCGCCTCTTTTAGTTTGGCCATGTCATCTTTCTTGATGGCCAGGGCTTCTCCGGTACCGGACATGTTGGTTCCCACCATCTTTGACGTGCCAGTAGGGTCCTTGAAGTATCCGCCCACGGCCTTTTGCACTTTGCTGCTGCTGTTCAGCAGCCAAAGCACAATGAACAGCGCCATCATGGCCGTAACAAAGTCAGCGTATGCCACTTTCCAGGCTCCGCCGTGGTGGCCGCCGTGGCCGCCTTTCTTCTTGATGATAATGATAGGACGCTTTTCAGATGACATGACTTTTGTCCTTACGCCGCGCTCGTGGCAGCAGCATCGCCGCCGCCCTGATTACGGCAGGATTTTTCCAGTTCCTGGAACGATGGACGCACGCGTCCGGGAATTGCCCGGCGGGCCACTTCCACGGCCATAATCGGCGGTGTGCCCTTCATGAACGCGATGATGGTCACGCGCAGCACGTAATAGAACGCATGCTCGTCGTCCACGATCTTGGTGATGTTCGCGGCCAGAGGGCCAACCAACCCGTAGCACAGCAGAATACCCAGGAAGGTTCCCACCAGCGCCGCAGCTACTTTGTGGCCAATCTCTTCCGGTGGACCACCGAGAGCGCCCATGGTGACGACCACGCCCAACACCGCGGCCACAATGCCCAGGCCGGGCAAAGCGTCCGCCATGGTGGAAAGCGCCGCGACCGGCTGCTGTTCTTCGTGGTGGTGGACGTCCATGTCCAGTTCCATCATCTGGTCCACGTCAAAGGGATCAACGCCCCCGGCCACCGCCATGCGCATGGTGTCGCAGACAAAATCGACGAGGTGGTGGTCTTTCACAAAGAAAGGAAACTTCGTAAAGATGGCGCTCTTGGATGGTTCTTCCACGTCCGCTTCCAGCGCCACCAAACCCTCTTTGCGCGCCTTGGTGAACAGGTCATACATCATCTTGAGCGTCTGAAGATAGACGGCCTGGGTAAACGGTGAACCCTTCAGCACGCTCATGAGGTTTGCGACAATCTTCTTGATAATGTGCAGAGGATTGGCGATCAACACCGTTCCTATCGCAGCGCCACCAATAATGATCAATTCCGCCGGCTGAATCAGGACCTTGAGGTTCCCGTGTTCCATGAGATAGCCGGCGACAATGCAGCCAAATACAATGACAATTCCAATAATCGCAAACATGATGTGCTAGTCCTCTTTACCGATCGTTGCGGTTTCGTCCGCGGCCAGGGTTACACAGTTGCCGCCTTCATCCGTGCTATGTTGCAGAGCTGCTTGCGCCCTGGCTACCAGCGTCCCGGCGTTGTCATTCTCCGCCGCCATGGCGCCACCCACGGATACAGTGACGGAAAGTTCGTCGCCCCACCAGTCAACTTCCGAGCAGTTCACCATGTTGCGCACGCGATCGCCCACGCGGTTTACGCCGGCTTTTTCGCAATAGCGCAAAATGGCGACAAATTCGTGGTCCGCCCAGCAGCCCAAAAAATCGTCGGGACGCAGAGCATGGGCCAGAGTATGGGCGACCACACGCTGTGCGGCTTCCGATGGACCCTTGCCGTGTTTGGCCTCAAATTCGCGCAGGCCGTCCACTTGCATGCACAGCACGCAGAAAGGCACGCGATGTTGTTTGAGTTCCTCAAAGGCTTCGTTGATGCGCGCCCCTGTACTGGCTGGGTCCGGCAAGCCGGTAATCTGGTGTATGCCGTACGGCTGGGTGTGCACGCTGGGGCGGTGTCCACGCACCACGGGAAATTTAAGCTCGCCAAAACTTTCCGCGGCGCCAATGATTTTTCCGTCGCTGGAACGTAGCGGCACGGCGCAAACATGCACGGGCACGCGATGCCCTTCCTTGTGCAGAAGGTAAGCATCGGCTTCCTTGGTGGCGCCATCGCGCATCGCCTCCGTCAGCTGGCAGGCTTTGCCCAAGGGACGCGAAGTGCCTTCGTCATACTGGACGAGAAGCTTGTCACGGTAAACGCGGCCCAGAAGGTCGGCTCCCAGAAACCCGCTGATCTTCTCAGCGCCGTGGTTCCAGAAAACGATCTTCAAGTCGCGATCCACAAGATAGACGCCGAGCGGAAGGCTGTTCAGGACCGTCCGGAATACTTCTGGATCTTGAAAAAATGACATTTACAAACTCCAAAAGCCCTATCGGCGTGGGCGCAGGAATCCTTCAAAATGGCTGGAAAAATCAGGTTTAGGCAGAAATCCGGAGTACCCGGCAAACTTTGCCTAGAGCCAGAAAGACAAAGCTGCGGCCAAGGCGGGATATCTGGGGCGTGCGGGAATTCATCGTCAAATTACAAGGTTTTCTTTAACCCGCGAGCTTTCGTCATATATCTATCATCTATCATCTACCCTGCATTTTGCAGGATCACAACCAGGCGCGTAGGTCCGTGAGCGCCTTGCACCAATATCTTTTCAATGTCTGCTGTGCGACTCGACCCGCTGATCAGGCAAGCAAAGGAATTTTGATTCAACTTTCCCTGCTCTTTAACGTTGCGCAATGCCGTTTGCAGATCGGGGACGAGTTGCGACGTGGTAGCGAACACGATGTGGCACGGCGCAACAACGGAAGCACCGCGTCCGCCGCATGACGCAGTGACGAAGATCGATCCTGTTTGTGCGACCAGAGCGTCCACCAGCGTGACCGTGGCCTGGCCAGCTTCCGTGGGTCCGCCCTGGCTGGACCAGCGCACCGGACGATTAATGCGCGCGGCATCCACCATGCGTCGCAGCACCGGAGCGTCTTGTACAAAGATTTCACCCGGAGGCAGCGACTGTAGAACGCGAATCAGTTGCTGCACGCTCGCCGCGGCGTCCACGGCACTGAAGCATTCCATCAAGTTCGCTTTGGCTTCCTGCAGAAAACGCTCTAAAGGTTTTTCCACCGGAGCAAAGATCACGGCATTTTGATTGCTTGGCGCGGGCGATGGAATGGCTACTTTCAGTCCGGCACGAATGCGCTGTAGCACGAGCTCGCGGCTGGGATTATTTGCCATTCGCAATTCCCTTCTTCCACTGCGCGCGGAAAGATTCCTTGGGCAGCGGCACTCCGGTGCGAGTGCTATTCCAGTTGCGCATCGGATCCAGCGCTGATCCGCTCATCCCCATGCCGTAAATCGTGCGCAGGCCTTTACGCGTCAGCCATCCGCCCAACGCGTACAACTTGGGACTGCGCATGGCCGCGCTCCACAAGCGGAACATCAGCCGGTCACGCGATTTTATGTTGCCAGACTTGGTGAAATCCCTGCGGTTGTGCAACAGGTGGTGATGAAGATCAATCTTTACCGGACAGACACTGGTGCACGCCCCACATAATGTCGACGCATAAGAAAGATGCTTGAACTTTTCGCCTTCCAGATTTGGCACCAGCACGCTGCCAATCGGCCCGGGATACGGTGTGCCGTAAGAGTGTCCGCCAATGTGGCGAAATACCGGACAGATATTCAAGCACGCTCCGCAACGTATGCAGTGCAGCACTTCGCGCTCTTCTTCATGCGCCAGTAAACTGCTGCGGCCGTTGTCCACCAGCACAACGTGAAATTCTCGCGGCCCGTCGGCTTCGCCTGGGCGCTTCGCGCCGCCGATCAACGTTGCGTATGTGGTAATCGGCTGGCCTGTACCGGAAGTCGCCAGCACCGGCCAGAATGTCGCCAGGTCTTCCAGACGCGGCAGAATTTTCTCGATGCCGGTTACCGCGACATGGATTCGCGGAACGCTGGTGCTGAGCCGGCCATTGCCTTCATTCGTATTGATGGCGATCACGCCGCTATCGGCGATGAGGAAATTCGCTCCGGAAATTCCCATTTCGGCCGCGAAGAATGCTTTGCGTAGCTTGCGCCGCGCCGCCGCCACCAGTTCTTGCGGGTCGTCAGAAAGATTGGGTTCGTCAAACTTTTCGCGGAAAAGCTCTTGAATCTGCTTGCGGTTCAGATGCATGGCCGGGGTAACAATGTGGTACGGACCTTCTCCACGCAACTGGACGATGTATTCACCCAGATCGGTTTCCCACACCGCGCAGCCAATGTTTTCCAGCGCCTTGCCCAGATGTATCTCTTCCGTGACCATGCTCTTGGACTTGACCACCGTCTTCACTTTGTTGCGTGCGGCAAGCTCCGTCACATACTGGCAGGCTTCTTCGCTGGTGGCGGCCCAGAACACCGTGCCGCCGTTGGCGATGACTTTCTCTTCAAACTGCAACAGATATTTGTCCAGATTATTGATGGCGTCGCGC
>JANXPR010000047.1 GCA_025357215.1 Acidobacteriaceae bacterium
CGCGGGCCAAAGCCAAGCGACAATCAACGGCGGGGTGGAGCGTAGCGACATCTGAAACGGAAAAGGCCGCCCGGCAACGGGACGGCCTTTCCTTTTCAAGGGAGAATAGTTCCAACGGAGGTTGCAAAAAACCATCAGAACTTTCTGTCAAAAATCTTATGGGGGGTGGAATGGCGTGTCAAGGAATTTTTAGGGCTTAAATGCCTTTGTTTTCAACATTTTAACCAATTTATAAACAGACTTCACCAAAGTGCCAAAAAGTGGCATTTTGGGTCTGAGGGTGTCTTTTCAGCCATTGCTTTCAGCCGCTTACGGCTTACTTGAGATTGAGCTGGATGATCTCCACGTCCTCTGGACGGTCAAAAAACCGGTCGGGGAAACGCTTCTTGGCCCAGACGCGGATTCCGCCAAAAGCCACTCCCAGGATCAATCCAACAGCCAGAATCATGCCGATCAAAGCGAAGATGGTAACGATCACGTTGCCGATGTTGTCGCGCGGATTGTACTTGGTGGCCTGGTTCAAGGTGACGTTGGCATCGTAGAAGACGGAATCCAGCAACAGATGGGCTTCCCCCGAATCGACAGGTCCGTTGACCACGGCCAGCAGCGGTCCGGTGCGGCGGAAATAGAACGGTCCGCCGGGGAGAGACGCGGACTCCATGGCTTTAATGCGCTCCGCGGCCATTTTGAACGTGGGATATTCGATGAGGGTGAAGTTGACTTCGCGGCCCATGGTGACGCGATATTTGGCGAACTCAACTTCCGGCGAAAGCTCGAAGTTGATAAGACTGGCCGGAACCGGGCTTCCCAGGCGCTCCAGCGCGATTGGTCCGACAACGTAACGGTCAGAATTGGTTACGCTGGCTTTCGGCAGATGCGAAGGCAGTGTAGGCAGCACGGACAGGCGGCCGTGCGGCACAGGGAGCGCGTCCGCCAGGGCGCGGAGATCAGAGCCGGACATGGCGGTAGTGCGGTCTAATTGAGCGTCAACCAGCACGTTGCCGCGATAGAACAATACCCGGGTGTTGTTGGACGCAGCGCGGTCACCAATCTTTTCAGTCCGCATCTGCGGCTGGACGTAATAACTGAAGGCGCCGAACCCGCCAGTGGCGTCAGCAAAGCGGATGGCCTTGATCTGGATCACCCGGTCTTCACGAGCGTAATTCGCGGTGGAAAAGTCAGCGAACCCGTACTCCTTGAGCACGGCGGCGTCCGTGGAATCGATCTTGGCGGCGTCCGTCCCGGACTTGAGAGACTGTTTTTGCAGCTGCCAGCCATTGAACTCCGGGGGAAGCAGCCCAGGTTGTTGCGCCGAGGCGGCAGCAGTGACTACGGTAAAGAGCAAGCCGATCAAAAGACGTTTCGTCATATAAACCTGCAAGAAACTCACCCCAATTAGACACCGGAGGGCGCTGAGAAGATTCTAGTCCCAGGGGAGGCCGAAACGCGGTGTTTCCCATGGCTCTTCACTTGATCGGCGGCGAGACGGCGTTGATAAAGTCGAGCAGAGCCCTGCCCTGGACGTCACTAAGCACGTAATAAGCGGTTCCTTTGGTGACTCCTTCTTTGCGGGAGAGAATTCGCGGCGACGTTGTGAGGCCGCCAGTCTGGCGTTGGTAGCGCACCTCAAAATACCAACTGCCTCCAGGAGGCGGACCAGCCTGCGCCATCGACCCTTCCAGGCAAAGAGGCGCGAGAAGGCCGTGGAGTTTGGCGGCGTCTTCCGCGGCCAGATCCAGTTCACGTGCGCGCTTAAAAGGCTTGGATTCGTCAAAGTCCGTGGTGACCGTGACCACCTTTTTGAACTTCAAGTCCACGTGGACTTCAGAGCGGCGCCCGCCGGCAACGGAGAAGAGAGACAGAACGGCGGCATCCGGGGAGGCGATCTTAATGCACGCGGGCTTGTTTTGCTCGGCTTCAGCGATCATGCGGTTGACTCCCGGGGCGTTGCTTGGGGCCGATCTGCCTGGTAACGCTGCAAGGGGAAGAAACAGCAACGCAAGAGGCAAGATGATTTTCAAGACTGCTCTCGACACGTCCGCTACCTCTGGTTCTGCAATTTCTTTGTCCGCAAGTTTTGCCGGCGATGCGCACATGCAACCAGCGTCACAGAGCGTTAGCTGTCTTTACGGTAAAGCAGGTTGCGCATGGCCTCTTTGCGGGCAGCGTTCCCTTCGCGGTCAGTCTTGAGGGCGTCGGCGCCACTTTGATCGGCTTCAGGCGTGCTGCAATCCGGACACTGGTTGGCAAACCCCGGCTTACCCGGCTTCAACTCAAACTCTTCTGAACAGACGGCACAAACCTTCACGGGATAACTCATACAAGCTCCAAGATTAATGGTGGCGAATTGAGAGTTTGGGGCAACACTTTCCTCAAAAGCAATTTTACTCAAAATGGCTGTGCGACGGAACACGGCAGTGCTTGCGTTTCAATGCGGTTGTTCCAGCTCCTCCCCGCAAACTGTAAGCCTAACGTCGCGCCCTTCGTTGCTCCGCAACCGCTGCTACACTGACCCAATGCAACTGGATCTAAAAGAATTCTACAGTTGGGTAGTCCACACGCGTAAAGCATTGTTCGCTTTCCTACGGACCGTGCCAGCGGACGCATACGTACGCCCTGATGCCAGCAGCAAGAGCTTGTTGCAACAACAACGGCACGTGATCAACACCTACCGCTGGTGGACCGGAAGCGTATTGCTCGGACGCCCGTGGAAGGCTTCGACGCGGAAAGCCTGCCACAGATTGAAGCCGGCTTTGCCGATGTGGACGCCATGGTAAACGAGGCGCTTTCGTCCACTGCCCTGCCGCAATCCGTCCGGCACACGAACGACGCCGGCGTAACGGAAAATCTTGATGCCCGCTGGCTCGTCCTTCACCCGATCACGCATGAATTCCACCATAAAGGACAGCTAATGATGATGGCACGCCTGCTCGGCTATACGTTTCCTGAAGGACAAGACAGCGACTTGCAGTTTTTGCCGGACGTGTCGCAACGCTAACCGGACTGGCAAAACAGATCAGGTTTACCATACCGGAGCCAACCGCATTTCCCGATATACGGGACGAGGTCCGGTGGGACTGTAGAGCTTAATGGCCGGAAGATACGGCCGGACCTGGGGATCGGAGACCAGAGTAATCTGACCGCCGTTTCCTGAAGACCCATCTGAGCCGTTGCGTCCATCGCGACCGCTGCTGCCGCTCGTGCCCGAAGGCGATCCATTCCCTCC
>JANXPR010000118.1 GCA_025357215.1 Acidobacteriaceae bacterium
AAACCCTTCCCGCCATGTCCCATGAGCCCTTTGTTCAGTGGACTGACGTAAGCCTGCATTGCCGCCGTATTCGCCTACACTTCATGTATCCATAATTGCCACTGCCAGAGAGCGTTGCCCATGCTGTACTCAACCGGAAAATTCGTTAGCGCCGCCACCGCCCTGCTCGCACTTGCCTTTGTTATCGGTTTTCTCGCGTCTTGCGGAGGAACAGGCTCGAACATCTCCGCCACTACCTCTCCCGGCCCTGCCGGTGTTGCCGTGACCATCTCGCCCAGCGCGACCAGCATTTCCACCGGCGGTACGCAAACTTTTTCAGCCGCGGTTTCCGGCAACACCAATACCAACGTCACATGGACGGCCAGCGCCGGCACGATCTCCGGCGCCAGCAACACGATTACTTACACCGCGCCGTCCGCCGCGGGCTCGTACACGCTCACCGCCACCAGCGTGGCCGACACCACCAAATCGGGTACGGCTGCCATCTCTGCCGTCACGAACACCACCAACAGCTGCGCGGGAATTGCCTTGGGACAAGGCGCCAGCCTGAATGGCTTCCATCCGTTCCCGGCGACCAATGCCTGGAACCAGGACATCTCCACCGCCGCGGTTGACGCCAACTCCGCCAGCATTCTCAGCTTCATTGGCACCGGCGTGGGACTTCACGCCGACTTCGGATCGGGCACGCTATCCGGCGCGACCATCGGCATTCCTTACGTCGTGGTTGATTCCACGCAGGCCAACGTCAATGTCAACGTGGGAGTATTTGCTGGCGAGAGTGACATCACGCCCAGCCCCATCCCGGCCACAGCTCCCATCGAAGGCTTCCCTAACGCCGGCGACAACCACGTGCTGGTTCTGGATAAGAGCAATTGCTGGTTGTATGAGCTGGGAAATGCTTCGGTAACAGCTGGAAATTGGTCCGCCTCTGGTTCCACCGTTTGGGACTTGCAGACTTACAACGACCGTCCGCTCACGTGGACATCCGTGGACGCCGCCGGGCTTCCGATCTTCGCCGGCCTTGTCCGCTTTGATGAAGTGGCCACCGGCACCATCAATCACGCGATTCGCTTCACCGTTCCGGCGACCAAGTCCGCGTTCGTAAATCCGGCAACGCATTGGGCTGGCAATAGTTCCACTTCTCCCATCCCCATGGGCATGCGGCTGCGTCTCAAATCCACGTTCAACGTGTCAGGTTTTTCGGCGAATAACCAGGTAATTCTGAACGCCATGAAGAAGTTCGGCTTGATCGTCGCCGATAACGGCAGCGCCATGTTCATCAGCGGCGCGCCAGATAGCCGCTGGGACAACAACGATCTCCATGTTCTCGGTACCGTCACTGCCGCAAACTTTGACGTTGTCCAGATGCCGACGCAGATTTCGTCAGGCAACGTACCAACGGGATCGGCTCCAGCCATTACCAGTTTCACGGCATCGGCAACCACCGTAACGGCCGGCACAGCCGTAACGCTTTCATGGCAAGCTACGGGAGCTTCTTATTACCTGATCAGCCCGCTGGTTGGGCCCGCGCGTGGCAACAGCATTGTGGTGAATCCCGCAGCCACCACTACCTACACGCTCAGCGCGACCAACGCGTTTGGAAGAAACACCAAGACGGTAACGGTGACGGTGCAGTAGGGGCGGACTCGCTTCAAGTTTCCTGTCGCGTATCTACTGTAAGATCGCAGCATGCCCGATACATCCCGGCATCTCAATCTTTGGAAGAAACAGCTGGGCCGTGTCCCTGACGACATTTGGGAGCAAACCGAGTTGGAAACGCTCGTCCTTGCTGACAACCGCTTGTCTGAAATTCCCAAAGCGATCGGCGATTTAAAGCAGCTCCGCATGCTCGATCTCGGCCACAATCTGCTGACCAGCGTCCCTGCCGCCCTGGGTGATCTTGATGGCCTCACGGACTTTCTCTACTTGCATGACAATCGACTGACATCCCTGCCCTTTTCTCTCGGCCGTTTAAAAAAGCTGCGTTACCTTAACATCAGCGAAAACCATTTCGTTGAACTGCCGCAAGCGGTCTGCGAAATGGCTGGCTTGATCGAACTGCGCGCCTCGGACAACCAGTTGGACCAGATCCCTCCTGACGTCGCCAAATTATCGCGGCTGCGGGAACTGCATCTTAGAAACAACCAGCTGGCGTCTCTTCCAGACCCTGTGGGAAATTTGACTGAGTTGCGGCAAATTGATCTTCGCGGTAACCCGCTCACCCATCTGCCCGCATGTGTCGCGCGATTGCCCAAACTCGAGAAGATCGACCTTCGCTGGGTGAATACGCTGGAGACGCCGGAGTGGTTCGCCGCCCTGGAACAACGCGGCTGTTTAATTTACCGCTGATCCCTGCCTGTCATCTTTTATCTTCCGGCAATGCGCTGGCAATCGCGTCCGCGACCGCCTGCATCAGGTCTTCGCGGGAAGCGAACTGTTTCGGGTCCAGTGGAGAATGAAACACCAACGTCGCCGTTCCGCCATGGATGATGGAACTGCCCTTGGGCATCATGTTCTCCGTCCCCAGAATGGTGATGGGCACAATCGGGAATCCGGTTTCCGCCGCCAGATGGAATGGGCCTTTCTTGAATGGCAGAAGGCGTCCGTCGGGCGACCGCGTACCCTCAGGATAAATCGTCATGTTGATGCCGTGGCGCATCACCTCTCCGGCGCGGCGGACGCTGTCAATCGCCGAGTCGCGATCTTTGCGGTCCACCGGGACAATCTCGGCCAGGTCCAGGGCCTGGGCCAAAATCGGGATGCGCCAGATTTCTTTCTTGGCGATCACCGACGTGCGGCGCGGGATAAACGGCACCAACACCGGCGGGTCCACGTTGGAAACGTGGTTGGACATAAAAATGTACGTGCCCTTGGGATCAATCTTGTCCAGTCCAACAAGTTTGGTGCGGATACCGGCAATCCGCACCGCCAGATACGCCAGAGTGGTTCCGCACTTATAGAGAAGTGCGGCGTTCCGGGTGATGAACGTCCAGGGAAACACAAAGAGAGCGGCAATGGGGATGATGACGACCAGAAACGCCACGGCGGCCAGCGTGCGGACTGCTCCCACGCTGGTGCGCATAGTTTTCATTAGGTGCGCGATACTCCGCGAAGCTCTTCCAGTTTGCGCGGAAGTTTTTCATAGATGCCGCCAAAGCCGCCGTTCGAAAGGATGGCCACAACGTCTCCGGACCGAAGCTCGCGCGCAATCGATTCCACAATTGCGTCAGCGTCGGCTAGTTCGCGAGCGGGCTTGCCGGCTTGCCGCACGCCTTCCACCACAGCCTCGGTCGTAAGGCGTTCGTCTTCCGGTACCGCTTCTGGACGGAAAATGCTGGTGATCACGATCTCATCGGCTTGCGCCAGGCTGGCCACCAATTCCCTTTGCAGCACTTTGCGCCGCAAGGTATTCGAGCGCGGCTCAAAAACAGCCCACAACCTTGAGTTGGGATAGCGCGCGCGCAGAGCTTTCAACGTGGCGGCAATCGCCGTGGGATGATGAGCAAAATCGTCGATGATGGTGATGCCGTCCACTTCGGCCTTTACTTCCAAGCGGCGCTTTACGCTCTTGAAAGTCTTAAGCGCCTCGGCAATCATCGGAGGCTCAATGCCGTGATTAAAAGCGAGCGCCGCCGCCGCGGTGGCGTTCATCACGTTGTATTCACCCGCCAGCGAGAACTCAAAGTCGGCTGGTTCGCCTTCGCGAAAGACTTGCCAGGTGGTCCTCTCCGGGGTGAACTGCATATTGGCCACGCGCCAAAACGCGCCTTCGGTCATGCCGTAGCGCTCCACCGAAGTGAACGCCTTAGCCAGGCACTCGTCGATGTTGGGGTCGGCATCGTAGGCAATGATCTTGCCGCGGCCCGGGACCATGTTTACCAGGCGTTTGAATGCCGTCTTCACCGCATCCAGATCGGCATAAATATCGGCGTGGTCAAATTCAACAGAAGTAAGAATGATGGATTGCGGAAAGTAGTGCAGGAATTTTGGACCTTTATCGAAGAAGGCCGTATCGTACTCGTCGCCTTCCAGGATGAAGTGCTTCCCTTTTTGACGCAGGGCAAAGCTGCTGCCAAAGTTTTCGGCGATGCCACCTACGAGAAACGACGGATCTTTCCCGGCAACCTGAAAGATCCACGCCAGCATGGATGTCGTCGTTGTTTTGCCGTGTGTACCGGCCACGACGATAGGCTCCCGCGTGCGGAGGAAGAAGTCGTAAAGCGTATCCGGCATTGAACGAAACGGAATACGCTCGTTCAGGACGTGCTCCAGTTCAACGTTGCCGCGCGAAATCGCATTCCCGACAACCACCCAGTCCGGTCGCGGCTTCAGGTTGGCTTCTGAATAAGGTTGCGCAACGGGAATGGAAATGGACGCCAGAAAATCCGACATCGGCGGGTACGCCGCCGCGTCTGATCCGGTGACCTTGAACCCGCGCTGCTTGAGCAGTCCAGCCAGTGACGCCATGGCTGTACCGCAGACTCCAATGAGATGTACGTGTTGCTGATCCACAATACTTCCAGATTAACGGATTTGCGTGGCCGCTTCCAATATCTTCAGGACTACGCCCTGCGGCCCGGCCTCAAGTTCGGCCTCTACGCCCATGGGCAATGTGATATTCCCCGAAGAAACATGGCCCGATTTGATGCCGTACACAATCGGGACTTTGTAGGGCGCCAGTACGCGGGCAATGACTTGTTGCAACGTGTAAGTCTCGCCTTTTGGCGGGAAGCAATCCAGCATTTCACCAAAAACAAAGCCCCGCACGCCTTGCAATTTGCCGGCAAGATGCAACTGCATCAACATGCGGTCAATGCGAAACGGTTTTTCGGCGATGTCTTCGATGAAAAGAATCTTACCTTCGGTTTCGATCTCGAACGGCGTTCCCAGAGAAGCAGCCAGCATGGAAAGGCAGCCACCATATAAATGTCCAGTGGCGTGGCCGGGACGCAACACTTCCGCGCCCTGACTGGGGACAACCCAGGATTGGGCGCCTTGCAGGCAGTTGTCCCAGCTAAAACTATCGAACGTGCCGTCCGCTATATCTTTGGCGACCATCGGTCCATGAAACGTGACCAGCCCAGTACGGTCCGTGATGGCCGTGAGCAGTGAAGTTACATCGCTGCAGCCCAGAAAGATCTTGGGACGCTTCCGGAACAAATCGAAGTCGAGATTCTCCAGCAGGTAATTGCTGCCGTAGCCTCCGCGCACACAGATCAATGCGGCGATATCGTCGCGGACCAGCAGACCTTCCAGTTCGCGCAAGCGGCGTTGCGCACTGCCGGCAAAATAAAGATCGCGCTCGAAAATATCCGCCGAATACACGGGCTCGTATCCCAGGGATCGCAGACGCTGGCATCCGGCTTCAAAACCTTCACGGCTGAAGCTACTGGCCGGAGCCAGAATGCCGATCTTGTCGTTCTTTTTGAGCGCAAACGGTTTCAGCGCTGCGGGTTTCGCCATTTTGTTCTCAGCCAAAGTATTCACCCTGGCAGATAAGTTGTGCCGGCCCGCGCAGAAACACTTTCTTTTCCCAACGGACCGCCTGCGTTCCGCCTAGTGCGTGCACGTTCACCGTCGACGTAACTTTTCCGGCGGCGATGGCCGCCACGGCAGACGCACATGATCCCGTCCCTGAAGATTGCGTTTCGCCTACGCCGCGCTCAAAGAATCGGACTTCAATGTCCTGCGGTTCTGTAACGCGAACAAATTCCACGTTCACGCCTTCTTTGAAATTCGCCTGGCGCTGCACCTCGGCTCCAATCGCCGGCCAGTCCGCCGGAAACGCATCAACAAAAATCGCAAAGTGTGGATTTCCCATGGAGACCGGCGTGCCCGATATCTGTCCCGAACTCAGCTTCAGCGCGCATGGCGAATCGACTGCCGGTTCGCCCATGTCCATTTCAAACTCAAAGGTGTTCGCCGAACGGGAAATCAGTTCGCAGTGTTTCGTGCCGGCGCCCGTGCGGATTGCCAGCTTTCCTGCTGCTCCGTTATTGACCAGATATGCGGCCACGCAGCGAGTGCCGTTGCCGGAAATTTCTGCTTCTGTCCCATCGGCATTGATCAGTCGGATGGCAGCATCGCTGCCCGAATCAGCAGAAAGCCATTCCACTCCGTCCGCGCCCACGCCGTTGTGCCGGTCGCAGATTCTTTGGCTGAACGCCGCAATGTCCGCGGGCGCGTAACGCGCATCAACAATCAGAAAATCATTGCCGCAGGCAGAGGCCTTGGTAAATGGAATGCTCATTGAATTTATTCGGCTTCGCGGTCCGTGGCGGATTGGAAGTCCTTCAAGTCAGCGGACTGGCGCATGTGTTCCATCACTTCCTTGTGTTCGCTGTGCGTGCCTTCCACAATAAACACAATGCGCTTTTTGTTATTGTCCAGCTTAATGATGCGCATGCTTTGGATTTCCCGTCCGCTCTGCGCCAGCACGGTGTTGATCGCGTCCACAATATGGTCAGATGATTTGTCAGTGACAATGCTGTAGTGCATCACCAGCGATTTCAGGTTGAACATCATTGACAGCCGGCCCAGCACAATCAACGCCAGCACAATCATGATGGTGGAAAACCCAGCCAGCAGATATTGTCCGCCGCCACAAGCCATGCCGACTGCCGCCACTACAAAGATTGTCGCGGCCGTGGTCAAGCCACTTACGCTGACCTTGGACCGCAGAATCGATCCGGCGCCAATGAATCCAATGCCGGGAATGATCTGCGACGCAATCCGCGTGATATCGCTGCCGCCGCCGGCCAACTCCTGGGAAAGAATGGTAAACAGCGCCGATCCAAAGCAGATGAACATGTTCGTCCGCAGTCCCGCGGG